>CAZWDE010000138.1:0-8153 GCA_964632555.1 uncultured Limibaculum sp. | reverse complement strand
CAGAACTCGACATGCGCGCCGTCGAGCTGGCGGGTGCGGTCGCCGATCCAGATCAGGTGCCCCGAACCCGCGACCGGCAGGCCGGTGGTCGAGTCGGTGCGCGTCAGCGCCTCCTCGTAGGGCAGCAGCAGCGCCTCGTGCGAGGTGAAGAACTCCACCTGCGCGAGCTCGGCCGCGGTCTTGGGCGTCACGCCGCAGGCCGACATGAAGTCGATCGCCGTCGAGATCCGGTCGGCGAGCTCCTGGTAGCGTTCGGCCTGCGGCGTGCCGCGCACGAAGTCGAGGTTCCACGCCCGCACCCGGTGGAGATCGGCGAAGCCCCCGGTCGCGAAGGCGCGCAGCAGGTTGAGCGTGGCCGCGGACTGCATGTAGGCGGTGATCATCCGCGCCGGGTCGGGCACCCGCGCCTCGGGCGTGAAGGCGATGTCGTTGACGATGTCGCCGCGATAGGACGGCAGCTCGGCGCCGCCCTGCGCCTCGACCGGCGAGGAGCGGGGCTTGGCGAACTGCCCGGCCATGCGCCCCACCTTCACCACCGGCACGCGCGCGGCGAAGGTGAGCACCACGGCCATCTGCAACATCACGCGGAAGGTGTCGCGGATCGTGTCGGCGGTGAAGGCCTGGAAGCTCTCGGCGCAGTCGCCCCCCTGCAGCAGGAACGCGCGGCGGTCGACCACGTCGGCGAGCCGGGCCTTGAGGCGCCGTGCCTCGCCCGCGAAGACGAGCGGCGGAAAGCTCGCGAGCCGGCCCGTCACCGCCTCGAGCGCGGCCGCGTCCGCGTAGTCCGGCAGCTGCTTCGCGGGCAGGCTGCGCCAGCTGTCCTTGCTCCAGGGCGTGCTCATGGCGGTCTCCTCTCCGGGGTCCCCGCCTCTTAGCAACTCCGATCACAGATCGCAAAGTCCTGCCGGATAATCGGATTGCCCGCCTTGACGGGAGCTTCGCGGCGTTCTCAACTCGGAGGCTGACAGTCGACGAGCAAAGGGTGATGGTCAGCATGTCGGTTGTGGCGCGCTCGCCCGGACAGGACGCGGACCGGCCCCGCGAGTTCGCCTTCCTCCTGTGCCCGCAGTTCTCGCTGATCGCCTTCGCCGCGGCGATCGAGCCGCTTCGGCTGGCCAACCGGGTGTCGCGCCGCCCGCTCTATCGCTGGACGCTGGTCTCGGAGGCGGGCGAGCCGGTTCCGTGCTCCAACGGCGCGGTGGTGGCGGCCAACCAGGGGCTCGAGGACCTGCGCCGCGGCACGCGCGTGATCGTCTGCGCGGGCCTCAACCTCTCCGGCGCCGCCACGCGCCCGGTGCTGACCTGGCTCCGCCGGCAGGTCCGGCTCGGCGTGCAGATGGGCGGCGTCTGCACCGGCGCGCATGTGCTCGCCAAGGCCGGCTTTCTCGAGGGCAAGCGCGCGACCATCCACTGGGAGAACCAGCCGGCCTTTGCCGAGGAGTTCCCCGAGGTCGAGCTCTCCAACCTGCTCTACTGCCTCGACGACGGCATCGTCACCTGCGCCGGCGGCACCTCGGCGACCGACATGATGCTCCACCTGATCGGGCTGGAGCAGGGGCCCGATCTCGCCTCGCTGGTGGCCGACAAGCTGATCCACACACCCGTGCGCTCGGCCTCCGACGAGCAGCGCCTCTCGGTGCCGGCGCGGATCGGCGTGCGCCATCCGAAGCTCGTGCAGGTGATCCAGACCATGGAGCGCTCGACCGAGGAGCCGATCAGCCCGGCCGAGCTCGCCCGCGGCGTCGCGATGTCGACCCGCCAGCTCGAGCGGCTGTTCCGCCGCTATCTCAACCGCTCGCCCAAGCGCTACTACATGGAGCTCCGGCTGGAGAAGGCGCGCAACCTGCTGCTGCAGACCGACATGAGCGTGATCAACGTGGCGCTGGCCTGCGGCTTCACCTCGCCCTCGCACTTCTCGAAATGCTACCGCGCGCATTTCAGCCGGACGCCCTATCGCGAGCGCGGCGGCCCGCAACGCGGCGAGACGGGCCCGGCCGCCCTGCCGGACGACGTGGCGGCCTCCCAGACGTGAGCGCCGACGCCCCAGCCCGGCCCGCGGCGCCCGGGCGGGCGGCGTTTGCCGCCTTCCGCCCGCTCGCCACCCGCTGGGCCGACAACGACATCTATGCCCACGTCAACAACGTGATCTATTACAGCTACTTCGACACGCTGGTGAACGGCTGGCTGATCGAGCGGGGCTTGCTCGAGGTGGGCCGCAGCCCGGTGATCGGGCTCGTGGTGTCCTCGGCCTGCGACTACTTCGCGCCGGTGGCCTTTCCGGACCGGCTCGAGGGCGGGCTCGCGGCGGCCCGGGTCGGGCGGAGCTCGGTGACCTATGCGCTCGGCATCTTCCGCCAAGGCGAGCCGCAGGCGGTGGCCGCGGGCCGCTTCACCCACGTCTATGTCGACGCGGCCGGGCGCCGGCCGGTGACCCTCTCGGATGCGATGCGCGCGGCGCTCGGCACGATCGTCCCGCCCGCGGCCTGAGCCGACTGGCGGCTCAGCGCCCGAGCCGGCGGAACGCGGCGAGGTCGCGCTCCGAGGCGCCGGCGCGCGGCCCGGGCGCGGTCTCGGCCGCAGGGCGCGCGGGCGGCCCGCTCACCGGTGCGGCGCCGCCGGTCTCGGCTGCATCCTCCACCCCGTCGATCGCCGAATGCCGCACGATCTCCGCGATGACGATCTCGTCGCCTTCCTCGAGGCAGAGCCGCGCCACCGCCCGGTCGCTCAGCACGAGCCCGAGGCCGTCGGCGGTCTTGCGCACCCGGACACGGTACATGCGTCGCCACTCCTGTCTGCCCAGCAAAACTAGGGCAGCCGCCGCCCCGCGCGCAATCCGAAAGGCCGCTCTGGACAGGACGCCCGCCCCGTGCATGGTCGCGCCGGGACGCAACGGGAGGGCGCATGGCGGAAATCGTGATCCTGACCGGCGCCGGGGTGTCGGCCGAGAGCGGGCTCGGCACGTTCCGCGACACGGACGGGCTCTGGTCGCGCTACGACCTCGCCGATGTCGCGACCCCCGAGGGCTATGCCCGCAACCCGGGCCTCGTGCTCGACTTCTACAACGCGCGCCGGCGGAACTGCCGCGAGGCCGAGCCCAACGCCGCGCACCGCGCGATCGGGCGGCTGCAACGCGCGCTCGGCGGGCGCGTGCTCCTCGTCACGCAGAACATCGACGACCTGCACGAGCGCGGCGGCAGCCCGGAGGTCGTCCACATGCACGGCGAGATCCTCAACGCGCTCTGCGCCGTCTGCGGGCATCGCTGGCGGTGGCAGGGGGACATGGGGTCGGCCGACGCCTGCGCCGCCTGCGCGCGGCCCGGCGCGGTCCGCCCCGACGTGGTGTGGTTCGGCGAGATGCCCTACCAGATGGAGCGGATCTACGAGAACCTCGCGCGCTGCCGGCTGTTCGTCGCGATCGGCACGTCGGGTGCGGTCTACCCGGCGGCGGGGTTCGTCGCGGAGGCGGCGGCGGCCGGCGCCGAGACGCTCGAGATCAATCTCGAGCCATCGGATGGCGCGCATCTCTTCGACCGGCGGATCAACGGCCCGGCGAGCCGCACGGTGCCGGACTGGGTCGGGAGCCTCGTGGGCGAGGGCTGAGCAGGGCGGACCCGGCGCGACGCGCTCAGGCCGCCGGCGCGGCACCCGCGAGGGCGGCGGCGACGTCCTTCTTCACCTTGAGCGCCCGGGGCGAGAGCTCCTCGTCGCGCGCCTTCAGCAGGAACGCGTCGAGCCCGCCGCGGTGATCGACCGTGCGAAGCGTCGCCGCCGCGATGCGGAACCGGAACGAGCGGCCGAGCGCGTCGGACTGCAGCGTCACGTGGTTGAGGTTGGGCAGCCAGCGGCGGTTGGTCTTGATGTTGGAGTGGCTGACCTTGTGGCCGGTCTGCACTCCCTTGCCGGTCAGCTCGCAGCGGCGGGACATGGGCTCGATCCTTCTCGTCTCGGACGGCGGCCGGCGCGCGGGCGCGGCGCGGGAAATCGGAAGCCCGTCGCCTACCCGCAACGCTCCCTGCGGTCAAGGCTCGCGGGTCAGAAGCGCTCGACCCAGGGGCGGAGCTCGATCTCCCAGGCCCAGGCGGAGCGGTCCTGCTCGAGGAAGTGCCAGTAGCTCCGCGCGATCGCGTCCGGGTCGAGCATCGAGTCGGGGTTCTCGGCGCCCTCGACGCGCTCGGGCCGCGCCGGGTTCCGGATGCCGCCGTCGATCACGAAATGGCCGATATGGATGCCCTGGGGGTGCAGCTCGCGCGCCATCGACTGGGCGAGGCCGCGGAGCGCGAACTTGCCCATCGCGAAGGGCGCGGACTGCGGATAGCCCTTCACGCCCGCCGAAGCGCCGGTGAAGAGGATCGCGCCGTGGCCCTCGGGCAGCATGCGCCGCGCCGCCTCGCGGCCGGCGTAGAACGCGCCGAGTGCGGTCACCGCGACGGCCTGCGCCACCGCGCCCGGGTCGAGATCGACGAAGGGCCCGCGCACCCGCGCCGAGGGATTGTAGACCACCACGTCCGGCGCGTCGGGGTCGAGCGCGGCGAAGAGGGCCGCCACCTGCCCGGCGTCGGCCGCGTCGCAGGCGTGGAGCCGCGCCCCGGTCTCCGCGGCGAGCGGTTCGAGATCGCCGGTCGAGCGCGCCGCGAGCGTCACCTCGAGGCCCTGCCGGCGGAACAGGCGGGCGAGGCTCGCGGAGAGGCCCGCTCCGGCCCCGATGATCAGCGCGCGGCGATAGCTCGGTGTCATGGCGCGACGCTAGGCCTCCGGAGGCCCGCCCGCAAGCGCGCCGCCGCGGTGACGCAACGTGCAGGCTGGCGCGCGCCCCGTCTTTGCGGCAAGGAACGGTGCGCTGCCGCAACCAACCTGTAGCGAGGGTTCCCATGGCGACCGTGTTCACCGCCGACAGCCTGCTTTTCCAGGAGACGGGCGAGGAGTTGTTGTTCCTCGGCTCCCGACCGATCGAGATCTACGCCGGCGACGGGCTCGACTACGGGTTCGTCGGCGACGACGACGACCTGCTGATCGTCGACCGGGCCGCCGGCACCGCCCTGCCGATCGACGACCTCGACGCGGTCGAGTTCAGCCGCGCGGGCGAGGCGGGCGCGGTCGCGACCGTCTATGCCGGGTTCACCAGCGACCGCCTCGCCGGCGCCGACATCACCTACGCGGTCCGCGTGTCGGGGCCGTCGCTCGTCTTCCCGCCGACGGGGATCGAGGGGTTCCTCGAGGCGCAGGAGATCACCGAACGCCTGCTCACGGAGCTCGCCGGCACGCCCTTCTCCGCGGGCGAGGCGGCCGACCTCGCCGCCTTCGCCGACACCGACGGCGGCGCGGACCTGCCGGTGATCGCCTACACCGCCGAGGCGCTCGTCTTCACCGGCGAGGACGGGGAGGTCTTCGGCGGCGAGACGACGCTCCGCTTCCGGACCGACATCCCAGCCGTCGAGATCGGCGACATCGACAGCGACGTCCTTGTCGAGGACCTCGGTCGCGGCACCGTCTTCACGATCGACGACACCGAGGTCTTCGAGATCACCTTCACGGTCGACGGGCAGAGCCGCCAGGCGGTGTTCCTCGATCTCGATTTCGACGGCCGGCCGGGCGGGGTCGCGAACTACTCGGTGCAGATCTCTGGCGACCCGGTGCCGCTGCCGCCCCCGGGCGCCGATGTCGAGGCGTTCCTCGCCGGGATCGTCACGGGCGAACGCGAGCTGAGCGAGATCCCCGGCAACCGCTTCGAGGAGGGCCGCGCCGTGCCGTTCGACGCGATCGACGGGATCGCCGCGATCGGCCCGGTCGGGCAGGGGATCGGCGAGGCGCGCGCCCGCCTCGTCGCCTATCTCTACGAGGCGGGGCTCGACCGCAACGGCGCGATCGACGGGCCGGGGCTGAACTTCTGGATCGACGAGGCCGAGCGGGGGCTCAACAACCGCCAGATCGCCGGCGCCTTCATCGCGAGCGAGGAGTTCCGCGACAGCTTCGGCGACCCGGCGGCGCTCGACGACGCCGCCTTCGTCACGGTGCTGTTCGAGAACGTGCTGGAGCGGGCGCCCGATCCCGGCGGGCTCGGCTTCTGGCTCGGCGAGCTGGAGCAGACGGGCGACCGGCGCGAGCTTCTGCTGGCCTTCGCGACGAGCCCCGAGAACGTGGCGGGCTCGGCCTTCGTCGAGACGCTGGCCGAGGTCGAGCCCGGCACCTGGGCGTTCCTCGGCTGACGGGCGGGCGATGTCGCGATAGGCTGCGGCACGACGACGGGCACGGCGGGCGAGGAGGGGCGCGATGGCCACCGTTCTGATCACCGGCGCGAACCGCGGGATCGGCCTCGAGCTCGCCCGCCTCTCGGCCGAGCGGGGCGATCAGGTGATCGCGACCGCACGCCGGCCGGGCGAGGCGGGCGCGCTCGAGGCGCTCACCCGCCGGGGCTTCGGCAGCGGCGGCAGCGTGGCGATGCGCGGGCTCGACGTGACCCGGCCGGGGGAGATCGAGGCGGTGGCGGCGGAGCTTCGCCGCCCGCTCGACCTCCTCGTCTGCAATGCGGGCCAGTTCGTCGCCCGCGGCGGGCTCGAGGACCCCGACTACACGGTCGAGGCCTGGGAGAGCACGCTGATGACCAATGTCGCCGGGGTCTTCTTCGCGGTGCGCGCGACGCTCGGCGCGCTCGCGGCGGCGCCGCGGCCCCGGATCGCGGTGATCTCCTCGGTGATGGGCTCCTCGGCGCGGGCGCCGGGCGGGGCCTACATCTACCGCGCCTCGAAGGCGGCCGTGACCAATCTCGCGCGCAACCTCGCGGTGGAGCTGAAGCCCCGCGGGATCGCGGTGGGCGCCTACCACCCGGGCTGGGTGCGCACCGACATGGGCGGGGACGCGGCCGAGCTCTCCGCCGAGGAGAGCGCGGAGGGCCTGCTGGCCCGCTTCGACGCTCTCGGGCTCGAGACCACGGGCGTCTTCGAGGATCACCGGGGCGATCCGATCCCGCTCTGAGCCGGATCCGCGGCCCGACCCCTCCGGCGCCCCCGCCCGCCCACCCGGCGCCTCCGGGGTCGGGCCGGCGCGGGGTGGCGGGCGGAGCCGCGCTCAGGCGGCGTAGTCGGGCTCCTCGACGTCGAGGATCGCGCGGATCTCGCGCAGATGCGCGGCCGCCGTCTCGCCGTAGCCGGCGATCTGGGCCGCGGTGCGCGCCGCGACCGCCTCGTCGAGCACGCGCAGCGGCCGGCCCGTGGACAGCGCGAGGACATAGGTCCGGCAGGCGCGCTCGAAGTGGTAGAGCCGGTCGAACGCCTCGGCGACCGTGCGCCCCACCGCCATGATTCCGTGATTGCCCATGATCAGGATGGTCTTGGCCGGGTCCTCGAGCGCCCGGCAGGCGCGCTCGGCCTCCGCGCCGAGGGCGAGCCCGCCATAGCCGTCGTCGACCGCCTGCGCGCCGAAGAAGAAGGCGGCGTTCTGGTCGAGCGGCGGCAGGACCGGATCGGCGAGGCAGGCGAGCACGGTGGCGTAGGGCGGGTGCAGGTGGAGCGCGCAGCGCGCGTGCGGGCAGAGCCGGTGCACCGCGCCGTGGAGGCCCCAGGCGGTGGGGTCGGGCGCGTCCGGGCGCTCCATCGTGGCCGGGTCGTCGGCGTCGAGGAGCAGCAGGTCGGAGGCGCGGATGCGGGCGAAATGGCGGTTGCGCGGGTTGATCAGGAAACGCCGCCCGGGGTCGTCGAGCGCGAGCGAGAAGTGGTTGGCGACGCCCTCGTGCAGGTCGAGCCGGGCGGTCCAGCGGAAGGCGGCGGCGAGATCGGCGCGGGCGGCGCGCTCGGTCTCGGCGTCGACGCCGGGCGCGGCGGGCGACAGGCGGGATTCGGCAAGGCTCATGGCGCTCTCCTCTGACGCCGGCGAGCCTCGGGCGCGGCGGGCCGCGGGTCAAGGGGGATCCCGGCCGCGCGCCTAACCCTCGGCTAACCGGCGCCTCCCTAGGGTTGGCGCGGGCGCCGCGGGGCGGGCAGCGACGGAGGCAGCGATGACCGAGCCGATCCTCGACCGGGAGCTGATCGACGAGCTTCTCGCGGAGTGCGGGGCCGCGCTGGTCGCGGAGCTTGCGGCGAGCCTCGCCGAGGAGGGCGGCGAGGGGCTGGCGCGGCTGCGCGCCGCCGCCGTGGCCGGCGACCACGCCGGGGCGGCCGCCT
>CAZWDE010000137.1:0-8153 GCA_964632555.1 uncultured Limibaculum sp. | reverse complement strand
CTGTCGGGACGTTCCGGCCGCGAAGCGGCCGGGCGCGCGGAGGAGGCGCCGGAGGGCGCCGAGGACGCGCCCGAGGGGCCCGACCTCGCCGCGCTTCGCGCGCGCCTCGCGCCGCCCGCGCCCGCCCGGCTGCCCTTCGCCGATCTCGATGCGCTGCTCGCGGCCTACGATTTCGGCACCCATCCGGGCGACTGGGCGGCGCAGGCCCCGCTCCACCGGCCCTATTTCGAGACCCACTGGCGGCGCTACGCCGCCACGCTGGCGCTGATCGACGGGCTCGCGCCGGCGCGCGTCCTCGATGTCGGCATCGTGCCGCCCTTTTTGTTCCAGGGGCTCCTCGCCGCCGCGCTCCCCGGCGCCGCGATCGAGGGCGTGTGGTCCGATCCGCGCCGCTTCGAGCAGACCGTGCGGGCGGCGGCGGGCGGGCGCGACATGCGGGTGCGTCTCCACCCCGGCGACGTGGAGCGCGACCCCCTGCCGCTCGCCGACGGCGCCGCCGATCTCGTGCTGGCGATGGAGATCCTCGAGCATCTCGCCGTCGACCCGCTCCACTTCCTCGCCGAGGCCAACCGCGTGCTGGCGCCCGGCGGACATCTGGTGGTCACCACGCCCAACATGGCGAGCCACCGGCAGGTGGCGAAGGCGCTCGCGGGCGCGGCGCCCTACTCCTTCGGGCCGTTCGTGCCGGTGGGCGGCGCGCATGGCCGGCACAACCGCGAATACGTCGTGCCGGAGCTCCGCGCGCTGACCGAGGCGGCGGGCTTCGAGACCGTGCGCTGCCAGACGGCCGATTGCTACGACGACCGGATCGACGCGGGCACGGCCGCGCTGCTCGCCGCGCGGAGCGACGACTTTTCGCTGCGCGGCGAAACGATCCTGTGGCTCGGGCGCAAGGCCGGGGCGCCGGGCCCGGCGCCGACGGGCCTCTACCACGGGCGCCCGGAGCAGCTCTCCGGCCGCCTCGCCCTCGAGGCCCGCGCGCCGGACGGCACGGTGACCGTCGCGGCCACCAACACCTCGCGGGCCGCGTGGTCGGCCGACGGGCGCTTCGCGATCGGGCTCTGCCTCGACTGGGAGGACGCCGCCGGGCGTCTCCGCCACCAGCAGGCGCAGCTCCCGCTTCCCGCGGGCGCCGCGCCCGGCGAGACCGTGCGCACGGTCCTCGCGCTCGGCACGGGCCCCGCCGAGGGGTGGCTCACCGTCGGGCTCTACGAGCGCGACGCGGGCCGCATGGCGGGAGCAGGGCGGGCCGACACGCTGCGCATCGCCTGCTCGGAGGCGGCGTTCCTGCGTCTCGTCGCCCCGTGAGCCGGCCGCGCATCCACTGGGTCTCGCCGCTGCCCCCGGCCGAGACCGACATCGCCGCCTACACCGCGCGCATCCTGCCGGCGCTCGCCGCCCGCGCCGAGGTGGTGCTCTGGACCGACGCGGAGGCGTGGGAGCCCGCGCTCGAGGCGCACGCGACCGTGAGGCGCTACGACGCCGGCGCGCATTTCCCGATGCCGCTCGAGGGGCTGGCGCCGCAGGCCGAGGGGGCGGAGGCCGCGTTCTTCCACATCGGCAATTCGTGGATCTTCCACGCCGGCCCGCTCAACCTCGCCCGCCGCGTGCCGGGGGTGGTGGTGCTCCACGACCTCGCGCTGCAGGACCTGATGCGCGGCCTGATCGAGAACCGCCATTTCGACGCCGCGATCTACCGCGCCGAGATGGAGCGCTGGTACGGGCCGCGGGGCGCCGAGACCGCCGACGCGATCCTCGCCGACCGCCTGCGCCCCGCCGACGCGGCGGCGCGGATGCCGTTCTTCGAGGTCGCGTTCCGCTGCGCGACGGCGGTGCTCACGCACACCGAGCCCGGCTTCGCCCGGCTTTCGGCCCGCCGGGCCCTGCCGGTCTACGCGCTCGACCTGCCCTATGCGCCGGGGCCCGAGCGACCGGCGGCACGGGCCGCGGACGGCCCGCTCCGGCTCGTGCAGTTCGGCTATCTCGCGCCCAACCGCCGGCTCGACCAGGTGCTCGAGGCGCTGGCGCTGGTGCGGGACCGCCTGGCCTTCGAGCTCGACGTCTTCGGCACGCTCTGGGACGAGCCGCATGTGCGCGCGAAGATCGGCGAGCTCGGCCTCGCCGATCTGGTGCGGCTCCGCGGCTTCGCGCCGGAGGCCGAGCTCGACGCGGCGCTCGCGGCGGCCCACCTCGTGTTCAACCTCCGCAGCCCCTCGATGGGCGAGGCGTCGGGCAGCCAGCTCCGGATCTGGAACGCCGGCGCGGCGTCGGTGGTGTCCGACACCGGCTGGTACGCGACGCTTCCCGAAGATTGCGTGGCGAAGGTGCCGCCGCATGGCGAGGTCGAGCCGCTGGCCCGGCTGATCGAGGCGATCGACCGGGACCGCGCGCGCGCGGCGGCGCTCGGCGCCGCGGGCCGGGCGCGGCTGATGCGCCTGCACACGCCCGAGCGCTATGCCGACGGGATCGTCGAGGCGGCGGAGCGCCAGCGCGAGGACGCGCGCGACGCGCTCTTCGTCGACGCCGCCCGGCGGCTCCTCGCCGGGTGCCCACGCCCCCGGCTGCCCTCGGCGCGCCTCGCCGCCCTGCTCGGGGAGCCGCGCTAGATCGCGCCGATGCGCCGCGCCATCGCCACCATCGCCCGGTCGCCCGCGATGTGGAGCGCGCGCGCCGCCTCGTCCGGGCGGAGCCAGACCGGATGGTGGTCGGGCTCGAGCGGTTCGCCGAGCCGCGCCACGGCGCGCGCGAGATAGACGTGCTGCACCTTGCGCGCGAAATACTCGTAGTCCCAGAGCCAGGCGTAGCGCTGGAAGGCGCCGAGCCGCAGCGGCAGCCCGCCGTCCGGCCCGGCGATGCGCCAGCCGGTCTCCTCGATCACCTCGCGGTGGAGCGCGCGGATCGGGCTCTCGCCCGGGTCGACGCCGCCGCCCGGCAGCTGCAGCTCGGCCTTCTGCCAGACGCAGAGCAGCCGCCCGCCGCGCATCACGATGCCGTAGGCCCCCGGGCGGTCCCGATAGGCGATCCCGGGCCTCTGATGCTCGCCGATCCGTCGCATGGCGCTCCCTTCGCACGTGCGGAAGGCGGGCGCAAACCGGTTTGCCAGCCCGGCCGGGAATCGCATACTCGGGGGTGGGCGCGGTCCGCGTCGCAGGGAGAGGGGCTCGGCATGGGAGACGGTTCCGCCAACGGATCGGCCGACGGCCTCGCCGCCACGGGCTTCGCCGGCGACGACATGCTGCTGCCCTTCCAGCTCGACCGTTCGCAGATCCGGGGGCGCTTCGTGCGGCTCGACCGCACGCTCGAGACCATCCTCACCCAGCACCGCTATCCCGACCCCGTCTCCGCGCTCGTGGCCGAGGCCGCGCTCCTGACGGCGCTGATCGGGCAGGCGGTCAAGCTGCGCTGGCGCTTCTCGATCCAGATCCGCGGCGAGGGGGCGGTGCGGCTGATCGCGACCGACTATTTCGCGCCGGAGGAGGAGGGGGCGCCCGCGCGGATGCGCGCCTATGCGAGCTTCGACCGCGGCGACGTCGCGTCCTTCCGCGGCTCGCCCTACGACCTTCTCGGCAAGGGCGTGATGGGGGTGACCATCGACCAGGGCCCCGACATGCGGCCCTATCAGGGGATCACGCCCCTTTCGGGCTCGACGCTCACGGAATGCGCGGAGACCTATTTCGCCCAGTCCGAGCAGCTCGCGACGCGGTTCCAGATGATCTCGGCGAGCGCGCAGGAGCCGGGCGGCGCGGCGCGCTGGCGCGCGGCCGGGCTGATGATCCAGCTGCTGCCCGAGGGGCCGCAGGGGCCGGCGCCCGACCAGCCCTCGGGCGAGGAGGGGCTGATGACGGCGGACGACGTCGCCTCGATGGGCTCGGCCGAGCGCGAGGAGGACTGGAGCCGCGTCAACATGCTGGCCGCCACCGCCGAGGAGCACGAGATGATCGGCCCGCATGTGAGCCCGGAGCAGCTGCTCGCGCGGCTCTTCCACGAGGAGCGGCCGCGGGTCTATGCGCGCCAGCCCGTGAGCTTCGGCTGCACCTGCTCGGCCGACCGGGTGGAGGCGGCGCTGGCGCAGTACTCCGCGAAGGACATCCAGCACATGACCAACGAGGCGGGCGAGGTGACGGCCGACTGCCAGTTCTGCTCGGCGCATTACCGCTTCGACCCCGCCACGCTCGGCTTCGAGGCGGCGAAGAAGCGCGGCGCCGGCGGCTGAGCCCGGCGCGCGGCGGCCTCAGTCGGTGTCGAGGATGCGCCGCACCACCGGCATCGCCTCGACCACCGTCATGCCGGGCTGCAGCCGCGGATCGTAGAGCAGGCTGAGGAGCGCCGCGTCGTGGTCGGTCATCAGCGCGAACTCCTCGTCGTCGTTGAAGATCGAGGGGCGCAGCGTCGGGTCGTCGCGCGCGAGGCCGAGGGTCTGCGCGATTTCCTCCTCGATGCAGGAGCGCCGCGAGAGGCCCGTCACCTCGGTCCGGATGTAGACCACGGCGAAGTAGATCTCGTGCGCCCGCGGCTGCCCCGGCGCGTGGTAGTAGAACTCGGCCGCGCAGGGCCATTTGGGGTCGCGCGCCCAGGCGCCGAAGAGGTCGGTCAGCGGGCGGTAGTCGGCCTCGCGGGCGAAGAGGCGGCTCACCTGCGCGCGCCCCTGCGGCCCGAGGAAGAAGACAAGCAGGTTGGGGTTGGCGCCCGCCTCGCGGATTTCGAGCCCGGTCGCGGCGGTCAGGCGGTCCGCGAAGCGGCGCACCGCAGCGGCGTCGTGCGCTTCGTGGTCGCCGAAGAGCGCGTAGCGCACCGGCCCGCCCCATCGCGTGAGTGGCGCCGAGCGGTCGGCGCTGACGGCGGTGTACTCGCCGTCGACGATCTCGAACTCCGAGCCGAAGCCGATCTTCGCGAAGTTGCGCGCGAGGTCGGCGGCGGTGTAGGGCGCGTCGATCGGGGCACGGTCGGCGCGCAGCTTTCCGGCGGCGCGCAGGTCCGCGTCCCACCGGGCGAAATCGGCGTCCGAGACGGGCGCGGCGCAGGCGCCGAGCGAGAGCGGGATCATCAGGAGGGCGGCACGCAGGCTCATGACGATACAGAGCCAAAACCCGGTCCGGAGATCAAGCGGGCGTTGCGGGGCCTGAGATGTGCGGACGATTTGCCGTGGGCGATCCCGACGCGGCCGCCTGGGCGGAGTGGCTCGAGGTCGAGCCCGCCGCCCTGCCCGAGCCCAACTGGAACGTGGCGCCGACCCAGACCGCCGCGATCGTGACCGCCGACGCCGGCGCCCGGCACCTCCGGCTCGCGCGCTGGGGCCTCGTGCCGCGCTGGTGGAAGAAGCCGCTCTCCGAGCTGCGCGCGGCGACCTTCAACGCGCGGTCCGAGGAGGCGGCGGAGAAGCCGATGTTCCGCGACGCGTGGAGGCGTGCGCGCTGTCTCGTGCCCGCGCTCGGCTACTACGAGTGGACCGGCAGCCGGGGCGCCAAGCAGCCGTGGTTCGTCACGCTCGAGACCAACGCGCCGGGGATCACCTTCGCCGGGCTCTGGGCCGAGGCGACCGTGGAGGGCGAGCGGCTGACGAGCTTCACGGTGCTCACCTGCGCCGCGGGGCCGGCCACCGCGCATCTCCATCCGCGGACGCCGGTCATCCTCGAGGAACGGCACTGGGCGGACTGGCTGTCGGGCGCGGCGGGCGCGGAGCTGATGGGCCCGCCCGAGGACGGTCGCGTCCGGCTCTGGGCGGTCGATCCCCGCGTCGGCCGGGTCGCCGAGAACGGCCCGGAGCTCATCGAGCGGACGAGCCTTCTCTGAGGTCATCCGGCGGCGAGCGGGTGGTGCTCGAGCACCAGCGCGCGCAGCCGCGCGTCGAGCACGTGGGTGTAGATCTCGGTCGTCGAGAGGTCGGCGTGGCCGAGCAGCTCCTGAATCGCCCGGAGATCCGCGCCGTTGGCCAGCATGTGGGTCGCGAAGGCGTGGCGCAGGCCGTGCGGCGTGACGCGGGCCGGATCGATCCCGGCCTCGAGGGCGAGGCGCTTGAGCTGCCCCCAGATCGCGACGCGCGTGAGGTGGCCCCCGTCGCGCCCGGGAAAGAGCCAGCGCCCCTCGCGGCCGCGGCCGGCGAGCCAGGCCGCCAGCGCCGCCCGGGCCTCCGCGCCCACGGGCACCAGCCGGTCGCGCCCGCCCTTGCCGCGCACGTGCAGCACGCGCGGATCGCCGCGGGCGGCCGAGAGCGGCAGCGCCGCGAGCTCCGACACCCGGAGACCGCTGGCGTAGAGAAGCTCGACGATCGCCCGGAGCCGCACCGCCCGGGCGCCCTCGCCGCCGCGGGCCGCCGCCAGGAGGCGCGCGACCTCCGCCTCGCCGAGCACCGACGGCACGCCGCGCGCCGGGGCGCGGCCGCGGATCGCCGCCGAGGGGTCGTCGGCCCGCCAGCCCTCCGACCACGCGAAGCGGCAGAGCTGGCGGATCGCCGAGAGCTTCCGCGCGCGGGTGCTGGCGGCGAGGCCCTGCGCCTCGAGCCCGGCGAGATAGGCTTCGATCTCGGCCCGCCCGATCCCCGCAAGCCCGCTCCCGCCCGCGGCGAGGTGGCGGGCGAAATCGCCGAGATCGCGCGCATAGGCGGCGAGCGTGTTCGGGCTCGCGCCGCGCTCGGCCGCCATCGCCTCGAGGAAGGCCTCGATCCAGCCCGCATCGGCCGGCCGCACGTCGCGGTCGGGGCGGCCGCTCACGGCTCGCCCGCCGCGCCCGGCACCGGCAGCGGCTCGGTGATCTGGCGGGTCGGGGCCGGCAGCTCCGAGATCATCGCGTAGCCGACCAGCGCCACGACGCCCGCCAACGCCACCCAGAACAGGAGTTTGAGCACGCGCCCCATCGGTCCCCCTCGCCGGCCTGCCGCCGGGCGCTCCCGGCCCGGCCCCGGCTCCGCAGGCTTTGCGCGCCGCTGCGTCTCGTGTAAGCCGCCCGGACACGGGGGCCCGGCGCCGGCGGACACTAACCCGCCGCGTCCCGGCTCGGCAACGGGGCGGTGCGGGCGGTGCGCCCGGGCCGGCCGGCACGGGGAGGAGCGCGGCGATGGCGGCGGCGCAGCGAACCGGCGGCGGGCGCCTCGCCCGCCATCTGGTGCTGATCGGCCTGATGGGAGCGGGCAAGAGCTCGGTCGGCGCGCGCCTCGCCGATCGCCTCGGCGTGCCCTTCGCCGACAGCGATGCCGAGGTGGAGCGCGCCGCCGGCATGACCATCCCCGAGATCTTCGAGAGCCTCGGCGAGGCGCGCTTTCGCGACGGCGAGCGCCGGGTGATCGCGCGGCTGCTCGGCGCGCCGCCGATGGTGATCGCGACGGGCGGCGGCGCCTTCCTCAACGCCGAGACGCGGGCGCTGATCGCCGATCGCGCGGTCTCGGTCTGGCTCAAGGCCGATCTCGAGGTGCTGGTGGCGCGCACCGCCGGGCGCACGCACCGCCCGCTGCTCAACACCGGGGACCCGCGCGCGGTGCTGTCCCGGCTGATCGACGCGCGCTACCCGGTCTATGCCGGGGCCGACATCCATGTGGAGAGCCTGATGGAGCAGACGCACGAGGACATGGCCGGGCGCATCCTCGCCGCGCTCGCGGAGCACGGCCGCGCGACCGGGTGCCCGGTGCTCGCGGGGGGCGCCTGAGATGGACGCGACGGCCGAGACCGGGGCCGCGCGGGTCGAGGTGGGGCTCGGCGCGCGCGCCTACCGGATCGAGATCGGCGCCGGCCTGCTGGCCCGGGCGGGCGAGCTGATCGGCCCCGAGCTGCCGCGCCCGCGGGTCGCCGTGGTGACCGACGAGACGGTCGCCGCGCTGCACTGGGAGACGCTGCGGGGCGGCCTCGCCGCGGCCGGGATCGCCGCCGAGCCGGTGGCGCTGCCGCCCGGCGAGGCGACGAAGTCGATGGAGCATCTCGCACGCCTGCTCGACCGGCTGCTCGCCCTCGAGGTGGAGCGCGACGACCTGATCCTCGCCTTCGGCGGCGGGGTGGTCGGCGATCTGGCGGGCTTCGCGGCGGCGGTGCTTCGCCGCGGCGTGGGCTTCGTGCAGGTGCCGACGACGCTGCTCGCGCAGGTCGACAGCTCGGTGGGCGGCAAGACCGGCGTCAACGCGGCGGCGGGCAAGAACCTGATCGGCGCCTTCCACCAGCCGCGCCTCGTGA
>CAZWDE010000136.1:2284-8156 GCA_964632555.1 uncultured Limibaculum sp. | reverse complement strand
CTGGGACGAGATCTGCCGGACGCGCTACGGGGTGGAGGAGGAGAAGCTCCGCCGCTTCCGTTACGGCGTGCAGGTCAACTCGCTCGGCCTCACCGAGCAGCAGCCCGAGAACAATGTGACGCGCATCCTGATCGAGATGCTCGCCGTCACGCTCTCGAAGCGCGCCCGCGCCCGCGCGGTCCAGCTCCCGGCCTGGAACGAGGCGCTGGGCCTGCCGCGGCCGTGGGACCAGCAGTGGTCGCTCCGGATGCAGCAGGTGCTCGCCTACGAGACCGACCTTCTGGAGTATGACGACCTCTTCGACGGCAACCCGGCGGTCGAGCGCAAGGTGGCCGCGCTCAAGGAGGGCGCGCGCGCCGAGCTCGCGCGGATCGACCAGATGGGCGGCTGCGTCGCCGCGATCGGCTACATGAAGGGCAAGCTCGTCGAGTCGAACGCCGCGCGGCTTGCCGGGATCGAGGCGGGCGAGACCGTGGTGGTTGGGGTCAACCGCTACACCACCACCGAGCCGAGCCCGCTTTCGACGGGTGCCGAGGGGATCCTCGTCGTCGACCCCGATGTCGAGGCCGACCAGATCGCCCGGCTCGAGGCCTGGCGCGCGGCGCGCGACGAGGCGGGCGCGCGGGCCGCCATCGAGGCGCTCGAGCGCGCCGCCCGCGAGGGCGCCAACATCATGCCGCCCTCGGTCGCGGCGGCGAAGGCCGGCGTCACCACGGGCGAGTGGGGCGCGGCGATGCGGCGGGTCTTCGGCGAGTACCGCGCGCCGACCGGCGTCGCCGCGGCGGTCTCGGCCCCGGCCGAGGGGATCGAGGCGATCCGGGGCGAGGTCGAGCGCGTCTCCGCGCGCCTCGGCCGGCGGATCAAGTTCCTCGTCGGCAAGCCGGGGCTCGACGGGCATTCGAACGGCGCCGAGCAGATCGCCGTGCGCGCGCGGGACTGCGGGATGGAGGTGGTCTACGAAGGGATCCGCCTCACGCCGGCGCAGATCGTCAACGCCGCCCTCGAGGAGGGCGTGCATGTCGTCGGCCTCTCGATCCTCTCGGGCAGCCACATGCCGCTGATCGAGGACGTGATGGCGCGGATGCGCGCGGCGGGGTTGGAGGACGTGCCGGTCGTGGCGGGCGGGATCATCCCCGAGGACGACGCGGCGCGGCTCCGCGCGCTCGGCGTCGCGCGGGTCTACACGCCCAAGGATTTCGAGCTCAACCGCATCATGGCCGACATCGTCGCGGTGGTCGCCGAGGCCGCCGCCGATCCCGTGATCGTCCCGGCCTGAGCGCCGGCGATGCGGCGCGATCCGGCCGGGGCGCCCGCCGGTCGGAGAGGGCGACGCTCTGCTGCGTCCTGCGGAACGGGGGGAACGGTCGCTGGCCCGCCGATCCCGCGCCGCTCGCCCGGTGCGAAGGGCACGCCGCCCCGAGTTGGATCCCGCACGGCCGCCGATCCCGTGAGCGCCCCGCGGCGCCGGCGAGGCTGGCGGATCCCGGGGCGGATCGCGTAGAGTGCGGCCATCGCAACCGACTGGAGCCTGCCCCATGCGCGTCACCGCCGCCGCCCTCGCGCTGTTCCTCGCCGCGACCCCCGGCGCCGCGCAGGAGATCGACCTCGTCGGCACCTGGGCCTGCGCGCTCGCGACCTACGGCTCGGGCCAGGCCATCACGGGCACCGAGAGCGTCTTCAACATGGCGCTCTACCGCGACGGGTCGTGGGCCTCCTCCGGGCGCTACGCCGACGGCTCGCCCTATCAGGGACAGGGCACCTGGCGGTTCGGTCGCAACACCACGGGCGGCATGGAGGTGCGGGTGCAGGGGCAGATCCGGTCGGGCCTCGCGCTGCCGGAGCCCTTCTCCTTCGAGGCCGACATCGAGAACCCGGACACGCTCTCGCGCATCACCAAGTACTACGACCAGACCACCACCGTGGAGTGCGCCCGGCAGGGCTGACCCGGCCGGGCGCGGGGGCGGCTCAGGCCGCGCA
This sequence comes from uncultured Limibaculum sp., assembly GCA_964632555.1. Taxonomy (GTDB): domain Bacteria; phylum Pseudomonadota; class Alphaproteobacteria; order Rhodobacterales; family Rhodobacteraceae; genus Thermohalobaculum. The sequence continues at coordinate 6,179 of CAZWDE010000136.1, read as the reverse complement.
GCGGAAGCCGATATGGCGGTGGCCGCGCTCCGGCGCGTTGGAGAAGCCCGCGCGATGGGTCGCGGTCAGGCGCTCGGGCTCGCTGTCGTAGATGTAGTCGCCGCCGCGCGTCACGCGCTCGCCCGGCGCGCCCGCGTCCTCGCGCCCGTCGCCCGCGTCGTAGGGATAGGGGCGCCGGAGGCTCGAGGTCCATTCGGCGAGGCTTCCGCTCATGTCGAGCGCGCCGAAGGCCGAGGCCCCCGCCGGGTGCGTGCCGACCGGGGCCGTGTCGCCCGGGCGCCAGCTGCGGTGGACGCGGTCGGCGTCGGGCGGGGCGTCGCCCCAGGGGTAGAGGCGCGCCTCGCCGCCGCGGGCCGCGGCCTCCCATTCGGCCTCCGTCGGCAGCCGCCCGCCGCGCCAGGCGCAGTAGGCCCGCGCGCCGGCCCAGGTCGTCTCGGTGACCGGGTGGTCCTCGTAGCCCGGCGTGACGACGAAGCGCCCGCCCGCCACGCCGATCCGCGCCTGATCGTCGTCGAGCGCGATGATGGGGTAGAGGCGCGAGCCCTCGCGCCCCTCGAGAAACAGCGCGGCCGCCTCGCCCGGCAGGTTGCCCGGCGCGACGGCGCCCGCGGCGGCCTCGCCGACGGGCCGGATCCCGAGCGCGTCGAGAAACTCGGCGAAGGCCGCGTTGGTCACCTCGGTGCGGTCGATCCGGAACGCGTCGAGCGCGACGCGGTGGGCCGGGCGCTCGCTCGGCGGGCCATCGTCGCGCCCGAGACCGTAGCGTCCGGCCGGCACCCCGATCATCGCGGCCGCGGCGGCGCGGGAGACCGGCGCGTCGGCCTCGGTGAGCGGGGTCGGCGCGAGGCGGGTCCAGTCGGGCGGCGCCGTCGCGGCGGCGGTGGCGGCGCCGACGGCGACGAGCGCCGCGGCGCCGGCGGCCAGCGTGAGCAGGCCGAGCGCGCGGCCGAGCTCGAACCGGGCGCTCTCGGTCGGGACGGGGTGGATCATGGCGGGGCCTTTCGCGATTGTGGACGGGTCGGGCGGGTCGGGCGCCGGCCCGATCGACCGGCGTCCGATATCTGTTTGCAACAGCAGTCGGTGTCAACGGAGGTATGGCGGCGATGACGAAATCGCGAGATCGGCGCTTCGCGACGCCGGAGCTCGTCGTGGCCGAGACCGGCGCCTATGTGCCCGAGCAGCAGGCCTATCTTCAGATCGTGCGCACGGCGGAGGAACTGGCCGCGGGACTGCAGGCGCTCCTTGCGGCCGACGGGCTCTCGGGGCTCCAGTACAATGCGCTCCGGGCGATCCGGCGCGCCGGGGACACGGGGCTCACCGTCGGCGAGATCGGGCGGCAGCTCACGCGCCCGGGGGCCGACGTCACCCGCCTCGTCGACCGGCTGGTGCGCGAGGACCTCGTCGCCCGGGCGCCGGCGGCGGATCGGCGCGCGGTGCGCGTGCGGCTGACCGAGGCGGGCGCGGCCCGGCTCGCGGCGCTCGACGGCCCGATCCTCGATCTCCACCGCGCGCAGCTCGGCCATCTCGACCCGGACGAGCTCGACACCCTCGTCGGGCTCCTGCGCCGGGCCCGGGGCGAGGCCTGAGCGCGTTCGCCCGGGCGCAACGGTTCCTTGCCGCCACGCCGGTTACCGACCTCCCCGTTGCGCGTTACCTCCTCACGCAACCGAAAGGAGGCACGCATGGGACTGCTGATCGACGGCGAATGGCACGATCGCTGGTACGACACGAAATCGACCGGCGGCCGCTTCGAGCGCCAGCCCTCGAAGTTCCGCAACTGGATCACCGAGGACGGAAGCCCCGGCCCGTCGGGCGAGGGCGGCTTTCCGGCGGCGAGCGGGCGCTACCACCTCTATGTCAGCTATGCCTGCCCGTGGGCGCACCGGGCGCTGATCTTCCGCTCCCTGAAGGGCCTCGACCCGCATATCGGGGTCAGCGCCGTGCACCCCTTCATGGGCAAGGACGGCTGGACCTTCGCGACCGACTATGAGGGCGCGACGGGCGACCGGCTGTTCGGCCACGACTTCCTGCGGGAGGTCTATCTGCGCGCCGAGCCGAGGATGACCGGCCGCGTCACCGTGCCCGTCCTCTGGGACACCGAGCGCGGCACCATCGTGTCGAACGAGTCCGCCGAGATCATCCGCATGTTCAACTCGGCCTTCGACGCGATCACCGGCAACACGGCGGACTACTATCCCGAGCCGCTGCGGGCCGAGATCGACGCGGTTAACGAGCGCGTCTACCACACGGTCAACAACGGCGTGTACAAGTCGGGCTTCGCCACGACGCAGGACGCCTACGAGGAGGCCGTGACCGCGCTCTTCGAGACGCTCGACTGGCTGGAGGAGCGGCTGACGACGCGGCGCTACCTGGCGGGCGAGCGGCTGACCGAGGCGGACTGGCGGCTCTTCACCACACTGGTGCGCTTCGACCCGGTCTATGTCGGGCACTTCAAGTGCAACATCCGCCGGATCGACGACTATCCCGCCCTGTCCGGCTATCTGCGCGAGCTCTTCCAGATGCCGGGGATCGCCGACACGGTGCGCCTCGATCACATCAAGGACCACTATTACGGCAGCCACGAGACGATCAACCCGACCCGCATCGTGCCCGTGGGGCCGAAGCTCGACCTCCGGGCCCCGCATGGGCGCGACCGGCTGGCGGCGGCCTGACGCCTGTCAGAGCGCGACGAGGAACAGCACCGTGCCGGCGAGGATCGTGACCTGCAGCGTGACGAGCCAGACGATCGTGGTCTCGAGGCGGGAGATCGCGGCCTGCATCGCCTCGGGCCCGATCGCCTCGGCCGCGACCACCCGCATCTCGGCCTCGCGCAGCTGCAGGCGGGCCGGCTCGGTCTGGATCACGAAGACGCCCGCCACGAGAAGATAGAAGGCGAGCGTCGGGTAGATGCCCTCGGCGATCAGGGTGAGCGCCGCCACCGTGGCGGCGATGCCCGCGAGCATCAGCAGCAGGAACCGGGGCCCGGCGATGTAGGGCTTGCCGACCACCCCCTCGGCCTCGGCCAGCGTGATGTGCGCGGTGCGGTGCAGCAGCGGGCAGGAGCGCCAGTGCCACAGCGCGTAGAGCGCGAAGGCGGCGAGGATCGGCACCGCGCCCCAGGCGATGGGGTCGCTCGCGAGGCGGTGGAGCTCGTCGATCAGGCTCGTCATTGCGGCGGTCCCGCCTCCGGGGCCTCGCGCGACGCGAGCGCCTGCTCGAGCTCGCGGATGACGCGCACCCAGGTCTCGGTCTCCTGCGCACCCTGGATCACGTAGCGGCCGTTGATCACGAAGCAGGGAACGCCCGTCACGCCCATCTCGCGCGCGGCCTGCTCCTCGGCCTCGAGCTCGGCGCGGTCGGCCTCGCCCGAGAGGAGCCGCGCCACCGCATCGGGATCGAGGCCCGCGCTCGCCGCCACCCGGGTGAGCACCGCGTGCTCGGAGATGTCCTCGCCCGCCACGAAATAGGCGTGGAAGAGCTGGTCGCTCACCGGGCCCTGGCGACCCTCGGCCTCGGCCCAGCGCAGCAGACGGTGGGCGTCGAGGGTCTGCGGCGTGCGGGCGATGCGCTCGAAGGCGACCGGCAGGCCCGCCGCCTCCGCCGCCGCGGAGATCCGGCCGTAGACCTCGGCCGCGCCGGCCGGCCCGCCGAACTTCGCCTCGAGATAGGCACTGCGGTCCATGCCCTCGTCGGGCATTTCCGGGTTGAGGCGGAAGATGCGCCAGCGCGTGGTGAAGGGATCGCTCCCGGCCTCGGCGATGGCGGCGTCGAGCTTCGCCTTGCCGATATAGCACCAGGGGCAGATCGGGTCCGAGAAGATGTCGAGCGGGATCATGCCTGGAGAATAAGCGATGCCCGGCGTCTCCGAAAGGCGCCACTCGCGCGAGCGTGAGCG
>CAZWDE010000136.1:0-2184 GCA_964632555.1 uncultured Limibaculum sp. | reverse complement strand
GGCGCGCGCGGGGTCTCAGCCGCGGTCGCGCCGGTGCGCCTCGACCAGCGCCCGCCGGATCAGCTTGCCGTTGGCGGTGCGCGGCAGGGCGTCGACAGGGATCCAGAGCTTCGGACATTTGTAGGCCGCGAGGCGGCCGGCCGCGAAGGCCGAAAGCGCCGCCTCGCCCGGCCACTCCGCCGCCGGCACCACGAAGGCGGCGATCAGCCTGAGATCGGCGCGGACCGGCAACTCCGCGACCGCGATCTCGGCGACGCCCGGATGCGCGGCGAGAGCCTCTTCCACCTCCTGCGGGCTGACGCGGTAGCCGAGCGCGGTCATCAGCTCGTCGGCCCGGCCGAGATGGGTGACGTAGCCGTCCGCGTCCATCGCCGCGCGGTCGCCCGTGACGAACCACTCGCCGCGGAACGCGGCCGCCGTCTCCTCCGGGCGGCGCCAGTAGCCGAGCATCAGCCCGGGGTCGCGCCGCGCGACCGCGAGGAGCCCCGGCTCGCCGACCGGGACGGGCCGGCCGGCGGCGTCGATCACCGCGACGCGGCGCCCCCGCTGCGGGCGCCCCACGGTGCCCGCGCGCGGCGGCACCGAGGGCGAGGCCGAGCAGTAGGTCGACACCTCGGACATGCCGAGCGCCTCGTAGAGCGGCCGCCCGGTCGCCCGCGTCCAGCTCTCGCGCACGGTCTCGGGCAGCTTCTCGCCGGCCGTCAGCCCGTGGCGGAGCGCCCCGAGCCGGTCCCTGAGACCGTCCGGGGCGCGCAGCAGGCGGCGATAGACGCCCGGCACCGCGGCGAAGATCGTCGCCCCCTCGGCCGCGATGATCCGGGGCCAGGCCTCGGGCTCCGGCCGGTCGCCCGCGACGATCGCCGTCGCGCCGGCGGCCCAGGGGTCGATGAGGCCGGTGCCGAGCGTGTAGGTCCAGTTGAAGGCGCCCGCGTGCAGCACCCGGTCGCCGGGGCCGAGCCCGTACCAGCCCGCCCACATCATCCGCCGCGCCCAGGCGGCGCGCTGCGCGTGCAGCACCCCCTTGGGCCGGCCCCCGGTGCCCGAGGTGTAGACGAGGAAGCCGGGGTCCTCGGGCATGGTGGCGACGGGCGGCGCCGGCGCGGGCGCCATCAGCGCGCGCCAGTCGCCGAGCGTCACGGTCTCGGCCCCCGCCACGGGCGGCGTCGCGAGGCCCTCGTCCGCCACCACGAGGCGCGGCGCGAGGTCCTCGGCGATCGCCGCGAACTCGCCCGCGGTCAGCTGCGTCGAGGTCGGCGCCGGCACCGCGCCCGCCGCGATCGCGCCGAGGAAGAGGAGCGGGAACGCGACCGACGAGCCGATCCGGAGCGCCACCCGGTCGCCCCGGCCGACCCCGCGCGCGGCGAGGCCCGCCGCGATCCGGCCGACGGCGCGGTCGAGCTCGGCATAGCTCCAGCTCTCGCGCGCCGCGCCGAGAACCCGCAGCGCCTCCTTCCCGGCATCGGGCCCGCGCGCCGCCGCGAGCGCATAGGCCGCGATGTTGAACGGGGCGGGACAGGGCTCGGGCGCGGCCTCGTCGACCAGGCTCGCGCGGGCCGTGTGGGGCAGGGGGTCGGGCATGCTCTGGACCGGGGCTCCGGGCTGTGGCACGCAGACTGGCAGGCGCGGCGGGCGCGGGCAAGCGGGAGCGGAGCCGATGAGCGGGGAGCGGCCGAGCCGGGACGCCGAGCGGCTGCTCGCCATCGCGCGCGCCGGCGCGGAGAGCGCGGAGGGCCAGCCGCTCGACCTCGGCGCCCGCGTCCGCGCGCTCCGGCAGGCGCGGGACTGGACGCTCGAGGAGGCGGCGAAGCGCGCCGGGCTGGCGCGCTCGACGCTCTCCAAGATCGAGAACGCGCAGATGTCGCCGACCTTCGACGCGGTGCAGAAGCTCGCCAAGGGCCTCGGCGTCGCGGTGCCCCAGCTCTTCACCGCGCCGGTGTCGGACCGCGTGACGGGCCGGCGCGCCATCACCCGCGCGGGCGAGGGCCGCCTCCACCCGACGGTCACCTACGAGCACGCGCTCCTCGGGGCCGAGATCACGGGCAAGCGCATGATCCCCTACCGCACGGTGGTGCGCGCGCGGAGCTTTGCCGAGTTCGGCGACTGGGTGCGCCACGACGGCGAGGAGTTCCTGCTGGTGCTCGCGGGCTCGGTCCGGCTGCTCACGGAGTTCTACGAGGCGGTCGA
>CAZWDE010000135.1:0-8158 GCA_964632555.1 uncultured Limibaculum sp. | reverse complement strand
GCGGCAGCGCCTCGCGAGCCTCCTCGCGCGCGAGCGTGCGCTCGACCGCCTCGCCGCGCGCGCGCCAGCGGCGGCGCGCGCCGCGGCGGAGCGCCGCGCCGAGCGCCCGCCTCAGCGCCCGCCCTCGTCCGCCTCGCCCGGCGGCGCAGCCTCGTCCGAGCCGGGATCGGCGCCGTCCGGCCCCTCCTCGGTCGGGATGGCGTAGCGGCCCGAGAGCCAATGGCCGAGATCGATGTCCGCGCAGCGGGCCGAGCAGAACGGCCGGAAGCGCACGACCCCCGGCCGCCCGCAGATCGGGCATCGCCCGAGGCTCCCTCGCTCGCCCATCCCGCCTCCGTGCGCCGCCGGGCGACGGACATTTCGCCCACGGCGTTTATATGGAGGCAGCGGGCGTGGGAAAACCCGCCAGCCCGCATCCCGCCGGAGGCCGACCCGTGTATCAGCGCCCGAACCCCGTCGAACTCGACCCCGCCGAGCCGCGCGCCGCGCCGCTCTGGAGGCGCGCGATCGCCGGCCTGCTCAAGGCCCTGCTCGCGATCGGGATCGTCGCCGGCGGTCTCTGGCTGGCGCGCGACATCTACACCTCCGCGCCGACGGCCGAGCGCGTGCCGCCCGAGCGCGAGCCGCGGCTCGTGGCGGTGGCGCCGGTGCGCCCCGCCGAGCGCGGCCCGCGCCTCGCCGCCTGGGGCAGCGTGGAGGCGGTGCGCCGGCTCGCGCTCCGTCCCGAGATCGGCGGCCGGGTCGACTGGCACGCGCCGGCCCTCGTGCCGGGCGGCCGCGTGGCGGCGGGCGACCCGCTGGTGCGGCTCGACGACCGCGACGCCCGCCTCGAGATCGCCGAGGCCGAGGCCGAGATCGCCCGCCTCGACGCCCAGATCCGGATCGAGGGCGGCCAGCAGCAGCGCGCCGAGCGCGATCTCGAGCGCTCGCCGGTGCGCTCGGGCATCACCGAGGAGCAGCGCGCCCTGATCCTGCGCGAGCCGCAGATGGCCGAGCTCGAGGCCCAGCGCGCCGCCGCCGTCGCGCGGCGCGACGCCGCCCGCCTCCGCGCGGCCAAGATGGCGCTCGACGCCCCCTTCGACGCGCTCGTGGTCTCCGAGGAGATCGCCTCGGGCGGCGTGGTGATGGCCGGCGCCGAGCTCGCCCGCCTCGTCGCCATCGAGACCTACCGGGTGCGCCTCGCGGTCCCGCCCTCCGCGCTCGTCTGGCTCGACCCCGAGGCCGGGCAGAGCGCGCGGATCACCCAGCCCGGCGTCTGGCCGGAGGGGGCCGAGCGCACGGGCCGCGTCGCCGGCATCGATGCCGATCTCTCCGAGACCGGGCGCATGGCCGAGGTGATCGTCGAGGTCGACGACCCGCTCGGCGGCGCGGGCCCGCGGCTGCTCCTCGGCGCCTTCGTGCGCGCCGAGATCGCGGCGCCCGCCCTGCCCGGCGCGGTGGCGATCGACCGCGCCTGGCTGCGCGACGGCGACACCGTGTGGGTGATGGGCGCCGACGGCCGGCTCGAGATCCGCCGCCCGGAGATCGCGTGGCGCGGCGGCGAGGAGGTGCTCGTGACCGCCGGCGTCGCGCCGGGCGAGCGCGTCGTCACCACCGATCTCGCGATCGTCTCCGAGGGGATGGCGCTGCGCACCGGGGACGCGGCGGAATGAACGGGCGGTTCAAGGGCGCGGGCCCCATCGGGTGGATGACGCGGCACGGCGTCGCGCCCAACCTCCTGATGCTGCTGCTGGTGCTCGGCGGCTTCCTGTTCGCGAGCCGCATCACGCAGGAGGTCTTCCCGAGCTACGAGAGCGACACGGTGACCGTCTCGGTCGCGCTGCCGGGCGCGACGCCCGCCGAGGTCGAGCAGTCGGTGGTGCTCGCGATCGAGGAGGCGCTCTCCGGCATCGAGGGGATCGACCGGCTGACCGCGACCGCCTCGGAGGGCGCGGCCACGGTCACCGCCGAGCTCGACCCCGCGGAGGACCGCCAGCGCCTCTACAACGAGATCGCGCAGGAGGTGGACCGGATCACCACCTTCCCGGAGGATGCCGAGGAGCCGCAGACCCGCCTCGTCGTGCCGCGCCGCGAGGTGGTCGAGCTGCAGGTGCACGGCGCGGTCGACGGCCAGTCGCTGCGCATGGCGGCCGAGCAGGTGCGCGCCGCGCTCCTCCTCGAGGACGGCATCAGCCAGGTGGAGATCGACAACGAGCGCGCGCTCGAGATCCACATCGAGATCCCGCAGGGCGCGCTCCGCTCCTACGATCTGACGCTCGACGGGATCGCCGCGACGATCCGGCAGGCGGCGGTCGACCGCGCGGGCGGCACCATCGAGGCGCGCGGCGGCGACCTGCTGGTGCGCCTCGCCGACCGGCGCGACCGCACGGCCGAATTCGCCGCGATCCCCGTCGTCGTCGACGCGAGCGGGCCGGTGCTGCGCCTCGGCGAGATCGCGACCGTCTCGCGCGGCTTCGCCGAGACCGACACCGAGGTCAGCTATGACGGCCGGCCGGCGATCGAGATCGACGTGTTCCGGGTGGGCGGCGAGACCCCGATCAGCGTGTCCGACGCGGTGGCCGACGCGCTGCCGGCGATCCGCGCCGGCCTGCCCGAGGGCGTCGACGTCACGATCACCGAGGACGACGCCGTGATCTATCGCGGCCGGCTCGAGCTCCTGATCACGAACGGGCTCGTCGGCCTCGTGCTCGTGCTGCTGCTGCTCAGCCTCTTCCTCGAATACCGCCTCGCCTTCTGGGTCGCGGTCGGCATCCCGACGGCGTTCCTCGGAACCTTCCTGTTCCTTCCGGCGACCGGCGCGTCGATCAACATGGTGACGATGTTCGCCTTCATCCTCGCGCTCGGCATCGTGGTCGACGACGCGATCGTGGTGGGCGAGAACATCTACGAGTACATGCAGCGCGGCATGGGCCGCGTCGAGGCGGCGATCCAGGGCGCGCGCGACATCGCGGTGCCGCTCGCCTTCTCGATCCTGACCAACATCGCGGCCTTCCTGCCGCTCGCGCTGGTGCCGGGCGGCTTCGGGAAGTTCTTCATCTGGATCCCGATCGTGGTCGCGACCGCGTTCCTGCTCTCGTGGATCGAGGCGCTCTTCGTGCTGCCCTCCCATCTCGCGCATGTCCGCCCGCGCGAGGGGCGGCCGAACCGGCTGGAGCGCGTGCAGATCCGGGTGTCGGCCGCGCTCGCCTGGGTGACCGAGCGGCTCTACGGGCCGCTGCTGCGCGTCGCGCTCTCGTGGCGCTACGCCACCGGGGCGGTGATGGTCGCGATCATGGCGGTGGTGCTCGCCTTCCCCGCCTCGGGCCGGCTCGGCTTCTCGCTCTTCCCGCCGGTGCCGCGGGACTATTCGATCCTCACCGTCACGCTGCCGGTCGGCGCGCCGATCGAGACCGCGCGCGCGGTCGAGAGCCGCATCGTCGACGCCGCCGAGCGGGTGATCGCGGCGAACGGCGGCGCCGATCTCGGCCGCGGCGTGCAGGGCGTGATCCGCGACACCCGGATCACGGTGCGCGCCTATCTCACGCGGCCGGACGAGCGCCCGATCGGCACGGCCGAGTTCACCCGGCTCTGGCGCGAGGCGGTGGGCGAGATCCCGGAGGCGCGGGCCGTGCGCTTCTCCTCCTCGTTCGGCGGCCCCGGCGGCGAACTGGGCGTCAATGTCCAGCTCAGCCACACCGACACCGAGGTGCTCCAGCGCGCGGCGCGCGACCTCGCCGACCGGCTCGGGGAGTACGCGGCGGTGCGCGACCCGGACGACGGGTTCACGCCCGGCAAGCGCCAGCTCGAGTTCCGCCTCACCGAGGCCGGCCGCGCGCTGGGGCTCACCTCCGAGGAGGTCGGCCGTCAGGTCCGCTCGGCGTTCTTCGGCGCCGAGGCGCTCGCCCAGCAGGAAGGCCGCAACGAGGTCTCGGTGCGCGTGCGCCTGCCGCGGGACGAGCGCGCCTCGGAGGCGGACATCGAGACCCTGCTGATCCGCACGCCGGACGGCGGCGACGTGCCGCTCTTCGAGATCGCCGAGGTCGAGCGCTCGCGCGCCGACGCGCAGATCACCCGCGAGGACGGCCGGCGCATCGTCAGCGTCACCGCCAACGTGATCCCGGACGAGCAGACCAACCGGATCGTCACCGCCCTCGAGACCGAGATCCTGCCCGCCCTCGTGACCGACCATCCGGGCCTCGGCTGGCGCTTCGGCGGGCGCCAGGAGACCCAGGCCGAGACGCTCGAGAGCTTCACCGGCTTCTCGATCCCGATCACGCTGGCGCTGATCTACACGCTGCTGGCGATCCCGTTCCGCTCCTATGTCCAGCCCGTGATCGTGATGGCGGCGATCCCCTTCGGCGTGGTCGGCGCGGTGCTCGGCCACATGCTGATGGGGATGGGCCTCTCGATGATCTCGCTCTTCGGCGTGATCGCGCTCTCGGGCGTGGTGATCAACGCCGCGATCGTGATGATCGACTACGCCAACCACGCCCGCGCGGGCGGGCTGCCGGCGCAGGAGGCGATCTGGCGCGCGGGCGTGCGCCGCTTCCGCCCGATCCTTCTGACCACGCTCACCACCTTCGGCGGGCTCGCGCCGATGATCTTCGAGACCGAGGCGCAGGCGAAGTTCCTCGTGCCGATGGCGGTGTCGCTCGGCTACGGCATCCTCTTCGCGACGCTGATCGTGCTCCTGCTGATCCCCGCGCTCTATCTGATCGTCGAGGACCTGAAATGGCTCGCCGATCCGAAGCGGCCGCGGCCCGGCGCCCCCGCACGGCCCGCGCCGGCCGAGTGAGGCGCACCGATCGCGGACCTGTCGGACGGTCTTGCGCGGCCGTCATGGAAATGACATCCCGGTGTCATGAACGAGATCGAACTCAAGCTCCTGATCGACGAGGCGATGGCCGCGCGGATCGAGCGCAGCCCGGCGGTGCTGCGCTTCGGCGCGGGCGAGCTGCGGACCACCGCCCTGCGCACGGTCTACCACGACACGCCCGACCGCGCCCTCGCGCGCGCCGGGATCGCGCTCCGCACCCGCCACGACGGCGGGGCGTGGCGCCAGAGCGTCAAGGCCGCCCACGCGATCGAGGCCGGGCTCAGCCGCGCGGTCGAGGACGAGGCCCCGCTCGCCGGGCCCGGGCCCGATCTCGCCGCCATCGCGGACGCCGATCTGCGCGCGGCGATCGAGGTCCGCCTCGCCGGCCAGCCGGTCGCGCCGGTCTTCGAGACGCGGATCGAGCGCGGTCTCCGCCGCCTCGCGATCCCGGCGCTCGGCGAGGTGGATCTGGCGCTCGACCGGGGCGAGATCGTCGCGGGCGAGCGGGCGGCGCCGATCGCCGAGGTGGAGATCGAGCTCGTCTCCGGCAGCCCGCGCGCGGTCTTCGAGGCGGCGCGGCATCTCTTCCCCGAGGGCGGCCCGCGTTTCTCCGAGCGCACCAAGGCCGATCGCGGCGCCCTCCTCCTCGAGACCGGCGAGATCGCGCCGCGCGCCGAGCCCCGGCCCGCCCGCACGGTCGCGCTCGAGCCCGGCTGGACGACCGAGCGCGGCGCCCGCGCCGTCCTCGGCGAGTGCCTCGAGCAGATCGTCGCCAACATCGCGGCGGTCCGGGAGAACGACGACCCGGAGGGCGCGCACCAGCTGCGCGTCGGGCTGCGCCGGCTCCGCACCGCGCTCGCGGTCTTCCGCCCCGCGCTCGGCGGCCCCGCGCTCGAGGGTCTCGAGGCCGGCGCGAAGCGGCTCGCCCACGAGGCCGGGAGCCTGCGCGACCTCGATGTCGCCCTCGCCGACATCCTCGGGCCCGAGCGCGCCGAGCCCGGCGCCGATCCGGGGCTCGACCGGCTGGCCGAGACCGTGGCGGCCCACGCGGCGCGGCGCCGCGCGGCGGTGCGCGAGGCGCTGGCCACCGGCCGGGTCTTCGCCTTCCAGCTCGATCTCGGCGCGTTCGTCGCGGCGCGCGGCTGGCTCGACCCGGCCGACTGGGAGCAGACGGCGCGGCTCGCCCGGCCGGTCTCGGAGACGCTGGCCGCGGCGCTCTCCGAGCGGCTGGCGAAGGCGGCGAAGAAGGCGCGCGGGATCGACCATCTCGGCATCGAGCAGCGCCACGACCTGCGCAAGGCCCTGAAGACGCTGCGCTACGCGGTCGAGTTCGCGGCGCCGCTGTGGCCGGAGAAGCGGGTGAAGCCGTTCCTCAAGCGGCTGAAGGCGCTGCAGGCGGTTTTCGGCGACCTGCAGGACGCGGCGATGGCCGAGGCGCTGTTCCGCGACGCCGAGGGGCCGGCCGGCGCGGAGGTGGCGGCGGCGCGGGCGGCGGGCTTCGTCGTGGGCGTGCGGACCGAGCGGGCGCGGCGCGCCTGGGAGGACGCCAAGGGGCTCTGGAAGGCCTTCGAGGGAACGGAGCCGTTCTGGGCCTGAGGCCGCGGGCAGGGCCGGGGGGGGGGCGGCCGCCCCCCCCCCCGCCACCCCCCCCCCCACCGGCCGCGGCCTGCCGCCCGGCTGCAGCGCGCCCACGGCGGTGGCCACCGAGGGGAAGATGCGGAAGAACGACGAGAGCTGGAGGAAGTCGAACACCACCCGCACGTTGGACTGCAGGTTGGCGATGGCGATCCCGCCGCCGTCGGCCTCGATCTTGTCCGCCAGCCGCACCAGCCAGCTCAGCCCGCTGGAGTTGGTGTACGGCATGTCCCGGAAATCCAGCACGAAGCGCTTCTTGCCGCGGACCCACTGGACCTCGATCGCCTGCTGCAGCTGGTCGGCCTGCGCGGAGGTGACGTGGCCCGAGATCAGGACGAGCACGCCGTCGGGCAGTTCCTCGAGTTCGCGCACATCAATTTTCAGGTTGGCCATCGCGAATCCGGGGGTCGGCGGTTGGCGGGACAGCGTCCCGTCGGGAAAAGGGCAGCTCCGGTGCCGCGTCGGCGGGACAGCCCGCGCCGGGCAACAGGAGACCGTGAACGGTGGCACGCGCGGCGGCGGGATCCGCGCCATCCTCGAGGATCCGGGAGAACCCGGCATCCCGGTAAGCGGGATCCTCGACGGAACGTTCATCGACCAGTCCGCCATCCGCGTCCGGCACGACAACCGTCACTCGTTGCGCGCGTCCGATCCGGCCCGCCCCGCGGCCGCCATCCGACGCCAACGAGCCGGCCTGCGCGGCCTGCCGCCCGTTCGCCGATTCCGGCAACTCGTCGAGCTCGAGTGTCAGATCGGGGCGCATCGGCGCGTCCGGATCGGAGTAGCACAGGGACCCGTCCCCCGTCGAGCCGCTTGCCCGCAGCCGGAGGACCCGGCAGCAGACGGCCCGCGGACGACGGTCGGCCGGGAGGGCCGACCAGCGAATCCCCATTGGATCAAGCTCAGGGCCGACCCGCCACGCCCCGGATGCTCGAATTCCGGCTGGTTCCGTTGGCAATCCGGCTGTGGATGGCGGCTCTGGGCAATTGCCGGCCGCAGATCGGCTGGCAGCCTTCGCTAGCGCGCCGGCCAGCGGCCTGGCGGCAGGTCGCCGGCGGGCGGCGGCAACTGGCGCAGCGCCGTCGTCGTCGTGGTCAGCCAGCGATCCCCGATGCCGTGGCCGTAGAGCGTGAAGTGATCCTCGTAGCCGGACTCCGCGTACGACGCCTCGTCCAGCATGTAGCCGAACCAGCCGTTGACGTGCGAGACCAGCCACGCGTCGGCAAAGCCGTGCGCCCGCGCGGCCTCACGCAGCCGCAGCTGGTGCGCCATCGCCGGCTCGCATGGCCAGCCGGCCAGTAGCACCGGGCCAACGCGCAGCAACTCCAGCTGCACGTGATCCGCCATGAACGCGGTGTCCGCCATCATCGCCAGCGGCAGTTCCACCACCACCAGCCAGTCCGGCACCCACGGCATGCTGGCCAACGGCAGCGCCTCCTCCACCACCAGCCGGTCCTGCCGCACCGGCGGGGTGGTGTCCTCCGCCGACTCGGCCGGCCCGGCCGGCCCGGCCGGCTCCGCCGGCGCGTCCCCCTCGTTCGCGGCGGGGGACCGGCGCCGACGCGCGCGCTCCCGATCGCGCCGTGCATAGAACCACTCGCCGGAGGAGCGCAACGCCGGCAGGCGGGCGAACAACGCGCGACCCATAAGCGTGGCGCGCGCCGGGTTGCCGCCACCGCGGATCGCCTCGGCGCCCGCCGCATCGGCCTCCGGCGCGTCGCTCATCCC
>CAZWDE010000134.1:0-8169 GCA_964632555.1 uncultured Limibaculum sp. | reverse complement strand
GGTTGCCGGTGGCGGTGACGACCACCTCGCAGCGGATCTCGAAGGGCTCGCCCTCGGGCACGAGATTGCCGCCCTTCTCGCCCATGATCCGGCCCGAGACGACCCACTCGCCGTTCTCGCGGCGGAAGCCGTCGACCTGCGCCTTGCGGTGGATCTCGACGCCCCGCATCCGCGCCCCCTTGGCCATCGCCTGCGTCACGTCGGCGGGGTTGATGTAGCCGTCGGTCGGGTGAAAGATCGCGCCCACCAGATCGTCGGTCCGCACCAGCGGGTAGCGCGCCCTGATGTCCGCGGGCGAGAGCCACTCGAAGGGGACGCCGACCGTCTCGGCGGTCGAGGCGTAGAGCATGAACTCGTCCATGCGCTCCCGGCTCTGCGCCATGCGCAGGTTGCCCACCACCGAGAAGCCCGCGTTGAGCCCGGTCTCGGCCTCGAGCGCCTTGTAGAGCTTCACCGAGCGGTCGTGGATGTGGCTGACCGCGTAGCTCATGTTGAAGAGCGGCAGCAGCCCCGCCGCGTGCCAGGTGCTGCCCGCCGTCAGCTCGTCGCGCTCGAGGAGCACCGTGTCGGTCCAGCCGGCCTTGGCGAGATGGTAGGCGATGGAGCAGCCGACGGCCCCTCCTCCGACGACGACGGCACGGGCATGGGTCTTCATGGGCGCTCTCCGGGGGCTGGCCGCGTTCACGACATTTGCGCGACCATGCGCCGGGCTCCGGGTCCCGTCACGGAGCGAAGCGACGCCCGCCCCGGCATTCGCGACATGCGGTGCCGGAGCTGGAGGTGCCTAGGCGAAGAGCTCCGGGAACTGCGCCTGCGCGCCGGCGAAGAAGACGCCGCCCGCGACGTCCTCCTCGGTGGCGGCGACGAATTCCGGGCTCTCGACGAAGGACAGCACCGCCTCGGCCTCGCTCATGCCGCCCGCGAGTTCGTCGAGCCAGAAGGCGCGCCCGCCCGCGTCGGCCTCGCGCCCCAGCACGAACTCGAAGAGCCGGTCGACGAACGCCTCGGGCTCGTCGTCGGGGAAGCGCTCGCGGAACTCGAGGCTGTCGACGAAGCTCTCGGCCACCGAGAGCCTGGTCACGCCGCCGACCAGCGCATCCTCCCAGAAGAGCGCGCCCGCATCGGCGTCGCGCCCGAACACGGCGAGGTAGAGGCGCTGGAGGAAGCCGATCTCGGACTCCGCCGTCGGGATCGCCAGCACGCCGTTCTCGAAGACCGCGCGCTCGACGCCCGACAGCTCCTCGAAGGCGCCGCGCTCGCCGTCGACGCGGGCGGTCTCGCCGGTGACCACGAGGCTCGCGGGATCGAAGCCCGCGCGGATCAGCACGGTGTCGAAGCCCGCGCCGCCGATGTGGCGGTCGGCGCCCGGGCCGCCGATCAGCAGGTCGTTGCCGCCGCGGCCGTCGAGCGTGTCGGCCCCCGCGCCGCCGTCGAGCCGGTCGTCGCCCGCGCTGCCCGCGATGCTGTTGACCGCGCGGTCGCCGGTCACCGCGAGCGGCATGATCGTGTGCGCGACCGAGAAATTGGGCTGCTCGGCGTCGAGCTGGACGGCGAATGGGTTGTTGTCCTGCGGCCCGTAGAGGAGCTGGATGCGCCCGATGTCGTTCGGCTGCAGCTCGGTCGGCACCGCGGTCGCGAAGGCGAACATCACCGCGCTCGGGTCGGGCGTGTGGGTCAGCCCGATGGCGTGGCCGATCTCGTGGAGCGCCACGTGGGTGTAGAGCGCCTCGGTGCTGTCGGCCTCGGTGTCCGCGAACACGCCCGCGAGCGTCGTCGACATCACGATCTCGCCCACCGTCGGGAAGAAGGCGAAGCCGAGCACCGGCAGCTCGATGGGCGCATGCGCGATGCGGATGTCGATGTCGCTCGGGCCGAAGAAGTCGGACCCGTCGTCGGCCACCTGGATGAAGTCGATGTCCGCCGCGACCGACCACTTGTCGAGCTGCGCGCGCAGCACGGCCTCGACATCGAAGGGATAGGCCTCGTCGGGGTCCACCGTGGGCGTCGTGACGTTGATGCCCGGGTCTTCCGGGATGTCGACATCGAAGCCCGCGCCCACGAGGCTCCACGTGACGACGCCGCCCGGGGTGCCGGGCGCCGGGTCGCCCCATTTGTCGCCCGGCGGCGGATCGACGGGGAAGTCGCGCGTCGGCGCGTCGATCGGGATCGTGCCGCCGGGATACCGCAGCACCGGCTCCGCCGGGGGCAGCGTGTAGGCGTGGGGCACGGTCGGGTCGGCGTGGTCGTGCGCGTGGCCGCAGGCGCAGAGCGCGCCGGGATCCTCCGCCGCCCCGTCGAAGAGCGGCTGCTCGAGATCGATGCCGGTCGTCGGCCCGGCCGGGCCGTGGTCGTGCCCGTCGCCGTGCCAGTGCTCGCAGGCCGGGTCGATGCAGCCGCAATGCACCGCGTACACGGAATTGACATCGAACCCGTCGGCGACTTCGTCGGTGGCGGCGTCCATCTCAAGGCCTCCCTCGCAACCCACACCGATGTTTAGCAAATCCGCCGACGCCTCGCCATATGGTTGAGTGCGCCCGGCGGCGGGTGTCAGACGAGGATCTCGGCGCCCTCGAGGAACAGCCCGTCGGCGAGGAGCGGGGCCGTCAGCGCCACCGCCTCGGGCGACCCGGCGAAGGCCAGCAGCACGTCGGCGCGGCCCGCGCCGGCGTCGAGGGCGTCGCGCCAGAAGGCGGCCCCGCCCGGGTCCCCGTCGCGGCCGAGCACATTGGCGAAGAGCGCGTCGACATATTCCGCGTCGGACGGGTCCTCGCCGAAGCGGTCCGCGAATTCGAGGCTGTCGGCGAAGCTCGCGGCGATGTCGGGGAGGCTCGCGCCCGCGCGCCGCGCGTCCTGCCAGACCAGCACGCCGGCATCCGCGAGGCGTCCGAAGGCGGCGGTGTAGAGCCGCGCGATCGGCCCGAGGCCCGAGCCCGGCAGGTCGAGCGCCAGCACGCCGTCGTCGAAGGCGATCCGCTCGATGCCCGAGAGGAGGTCTTCGCCCGCGCCGTCGATCCCGACCGTCTCGCCGAGGCGGACGCGGCCGGGCGCGTAGGGGACGGCGATCCGCGCGGTGTCGAGCCCCTCGCCGCCCAACAGCAGGTCTGGGCCCGGCCCGCCCGCCAGCCTGTCGTCGCCCGGCCCGCCCTCGAGCGTGTCGGCGCCCTCGCGGCCGCGCAGGACGTCGTCGCCCGCGCCGCCGATCAGCCGCTCGCCCGCGCCGCTGCCCACGATGGTGTTGGCGAGCGCGTTGCCGGTGACGACGATGCCCTGCGGTGCGCGGAGCATGGTGAACTCGGCCTCCTCGGGCGCGAGCGCATGGGCCGCCTCGCCGTCCTGGAACCCGTAGTTGTTCCGCGCCGCCGCGATGTCGTCGGCCGAGAGGACGGGATGGCGCGCGCTCGGATGCATCACGGCGCGCGTGCTGGCGGCATGGCCGAGGCCGATCGCGTGGCCGATCTCGTGCATGGTGAGCGAGCGGAAGAAGTCGGTCGGCTCGCCGGTGCGGGGGTCGCGCAGGTCGAGCGTCGGCTGGATCGCGATGTCGCCGCCGATCGCGCTCGGGCCCGCGGGATAGACCCCGTAGCCCTGGAACCCGCCGCCGATGGGCGCGAAGAACACGCGGATGTCGCCGCGGGTGCCGACGCCCGCGGCCTCGCCCGAATCGGGCACCTGGACGAAATCGATGCCCGCCACCTCGGACCACGCGGCGAAGGATTTCGCGAGCTCGGCCGCCACGTCGAAGCCGAACCGGGCGTCGGCGTCGACCGACCGGCCGGCGAAGGGGATCGCGCTCGCCGAGAGCCCGCCCGGCGCGAGGCTCCACGTCACCGTGCCGCCCGGCGTGCCGAGCGCGCGCTCGCCCCACTTGCCGTTGAGGCCGATCGAGGTCGGCCGCGTGACCGCGCCGGCGAGCGCGCCCGCTCCCGCGTAATCGCAGACCCCGCCGGCCATCGAGCAGCAGCCGCACATCCGACCCCCTCCCGGACGGGGAGGATAGCACGATCAGACGAACAGCACCCCGTTGTCGAAGACGACGATGCCGGCCTCGAAGTCGTCGGCCGTGCGCTCCCGCACGGCGGCGCTGTCGGCCTCGGCGACGAGGTCGGCCGCGCTCTCCCCGGGCGCGGCGAAGCCCTCGGCGACCTCGAGCCGCGAGGCGCCGGCGACCAGCTGGTCCGACCAGAAGAGCACGCCCCGGTCGGCCATGCGATCGAAGGCCGCGACATAGAGCCGGTTGAGGAAGGCGATGTCCCCGCCCGCGTCGTCGATCAGGAAGGTGGCGTCCGGGAACTCGGCGCGCTCGACGCCCCGCAGCACGTCGGTGGCGCCGCCGAAGGGGGTGATCTCGATCGTGTCGCCGATCACGCGGAAATCGCTCGCGGCCGCGGTGTACTCGAACAGCGCGCGGTCGAAGCCGCCGCCGCCCTCGAGCGTGTCGCCGCCGCGCCCGCCGTCGAGAACGTCGTCGCCGTCGCCGCCCGCGAGCGCGTCGCGCCCGTCGCCCCCGAGCAGCCGGTCGCGCCCCGCATTGCCCTCGAGCCGGTCGTCGCCGCCCTGCCCCTCCAGAGTGTCGGCCCCGTCGCCGCCCGCGAGGCTGTCGTCGCCCGCCTGGCCGAGCGCGCGGTCGTCGCCGAGCAGCCCGAGCAGCGTGTCGGCGCCTCCGCCGCCCTCCAGACGGTCGTCGCCGGCATTGCCCTCGGCGCGGTCGTCGCCGTCGCCGCCGAAGATCGCGTCCGCCTCCTCGCCGCCGAAGATCGTGTCCGCCCCGCCGTTGCCGCGAAGCTCGTCCGCGCCGCCGCCGCCGCGCAGCGTGTCGAACCCGTTGCCGCCGATCAGCGTGTCGGGCCCGTCGCCGCCGAGCAGGCTGTCGGCGCCGTCGTTGCCCTCGAGCCGGTCGCTGCCCTGCTGGCCGTCGAGCGTGTCGCCGCCCGGACCGCCGGCCAGGACATCGGCGCCCGCCGCGCCGAAGAGCCGGTCGTCGGCCTCGGCCCCGCGGATGGTGTCCGGGCCGTCGCCGCCGTCGGCGAAGTCGAAGCCGTCGCCGCCGTCGATGAAGTCGGCGCCCGCGCCGCCGAACAGGATGTCGTCGTTCGCCCCGCCGAAGAGGTCGTCCGCGCCGCCGTCGCCGAGCAGCTCGTCGGCGCCGGGGCCGCCGTCGAGGATGTCGCGGTCGGGCCCGCCGCCGAGCACGTCGTCGCCCTGCCCGCCGATCAGCGTGTCGAAGCCCGCCTCGCCCTCGAGGAAGTCGGGGTCGTCGTCGCCGCCGAGCAGATCGTCGCCGGTGCCGCCGAGCAGCGTGTCGGTGCCGTCGCCGCCGCCGAGCGTGTCGAAGCCCGGGCCGCCGTCGAGGAAGTCGCGGTTCTGCCCGCCCTCGAGCCGGTCGAAGCCCGTGTCGCCGAAGAGGAGGTCGTCGCCGTCGTCGCCGCGGAGCGTGTCGTCGCCGCCGAAGCCCTCGATCGTGTCGTTGCCGTCGAAGCCCCGGATCGAATCGTTGAAGGGCGTGCCGAGCAGGCGCTCGTCGCCGCCGACGAAGGACGGCCTCGGCGCCGGGCCCAGCCCGTCGTCGGAGCCGACGCCGATCCCGGCCTCGACGCCGCCGTCGTCGGTGAAGGCCCGGCCGGAGCGGAAGAAGAAGCTGAACACGTGGGTCACCCCCGTCTGATCTCGCGGGCTTCAACGCAGGCCCGCCACCGTTCCGGCGGGCCTCAGCCCATGAACCCCTCGTCCGGCAGGAACACGCCCTCCCCGATCAACGCCTCGGAGGCGGCGACGTTCTCCGGGCTCTCGGAGAAGGCGAGCAGCATCTCGGCGCGCGACGTGCCCGCGGCGAGCTCGTCGAGCCAGAAGGCGAAGCCCTCCGCGTCGGGCGCCCGGCCGAGCACGTTGGCGAAGAGCGCCTCGACATAGCCCGCATCGGCCAGCCCCTCGCCGTAGCGCGCCGCGAATTCCGGGCTCGCGACGAAGGCCTCGGCGA
This sequence comes from uncultured Limibaculum sp., assembly GCA_964632555.1. Taxonomy (GTDB): domain Bacteria; phylum Pseudomonadota; class Alphaproteobacteria; order Rhodobacterales; family Rhodobacteraceae; genus Thermohalobaculum. The sequence continues at coordinate 2,195 of CAZWDE010000134.1, read as the reverse complement.
CCGCGAGATCGGCCGCGCCCTCGAAGCGCGCGCGCTGCCAGAACAGGAGCCCGGCATCCGGCGCCCGGTCGAAGACCGCGTCGTAGAGGCGGACGACGAACCCGAGGCCGGCCCCGGGGATGTCGAGCGCGAGGGTGCCGTTGGCGAAGGCGACCTCCTCCACGCCGCGGAGGAAATCCGCACCGTCGGCCGTCTCGACCCGGTGGCCCGGATCCTCGGCCACCAGCGCGCCGGGCACGAAGACCCCGGCGATCTCGGCGCGGTCCCAGCCCTCGCCGCCGACGAGACGGTCGTCGCCGGGGCCGCCGATCAGCCGGTCGTCCCCGCCGCCGCCCTCGAGCGTGTCGCCGCCCTCGCCGCCCTCGAGCGTCTCGGCCATCGCGGTCGCGAAGATCCGGTTGTCGCCCGCATTGCCCGTCGCGGTCAGCGGCCCGCCGACATGGAGCAGGCGCAGCACGTCCTCGCCGGGCGGCAGCGCGAGGACGGGCGCCGCGCCGTCCTGCGCGCCGTAGGTGCTCCGGATGCCCGCCACGTCGTCGGGCGCGAGCGCGGTCTTGGGGTCCTCCGGCACGACGCGCGCGTTCATCACCGCCCGCGGGTCGGGCGAATGGGCGAGGCCGATCGCGTGCCCGATCTCGTGGAGGATCAGGTGGTAGAGATGGTCGGGCCGCCCGTCCTCGCCCGGGATCGCGAGCTGCGGCGTGCGCACCACCAGCACGTCGCCCGCCGTCGCGTCCTCGCCCGGGAAGAACGCCGCGCCGAGGTTGAACGCCTCGACCGGCTCGCCGAGGAAGAACCGGATGGTGCCGGTGCGCCCCGCCTCGGGCGCGTCCTCGACCTCCACGAACTCGATGTCGGCCGCCTCGGACCACGCGGCGAAGGCGCGCCGGATCAGCGGCGCGACGTCGATGCCGAAGAACTCGTCGAAGCCGTAGGAGACCGTGTTGTTGCGGAAGGCCGAGATGTCGAGGCCGGCACCGGCGATGCTCCAGGTGATCACGCCGCCCGGGCTGCCGAGCGTGTCCGCGCCCCATTTGAGGCCGGTCGGCACGCCGCCGGCGGTCGCGCCCGCGGTCGCCCCGGCGCCGGACCACGGGGCGAAGTCGCAGCGCCCGCCATGCATGGAGCAGAGATCGCACATCGCGCTCGGGACGTTCGGGTCAATCGCGGCCGCCGACGGCCGGCTGTTGCAATGGCGGCACCCTAGCACCCGCTCCGACCGCCGGCAAACCCGGCCGGCGCGGGCTCAGCCCGGCCCGGGCCCCTCGGGCGGCTCGGCCAGCGCGGCCGCGACCGGCTCGCCCCGGTTGTTGAGCCGTCCCGCATAGCGCCGCTCGGCGGCGGCGAGCTCGTCGGGCGGGGCATCCTCGCGGATCAGCCGCATGGTGTTCTCCTCGATGCGGCGCTCGATCTCCGCCATGAAGTCGTCGAAGCCGAGACCCGGCTGGATCGGCTCGAGAAACTCGAACACCGCCCGGCGCCCCACGCGCTTGCGCCATTCCCGCCGCGGCCAGATCAGCCCGTGCGACACCGCCACCGGATAGGCCGGGATGCCGAGCGCGGTGTAGATGTGCGCCGCGCCCTTGCGGTAGCGCTCGCGCGCGCCGAGGCGCATCAGCTCGCCCTCCGGATAGATCATCATCGGGCGGTCCTCCTCGATCGCGACCCGGCGCGCGCCCTCGACCACCTGCCGGGTGCGCCCCTGCGGCCCCGCGTCGACCGCCACGAGCACGACGCCGAGCGTCTCGAGGATCGGGCCGAAGAACGGGTATTTCGTGAGCTCGGCCATCGCCACCGCCGAGGCGTTGGGCATCAGCGCCGCCAGCATCACCACGTCGAGCTCGCTCTGGTGCTTGGCGACGAGAAGGCGCGGCCCGCCGGGCGGCAGGCGCTCCTCGCCGCGCACCTCGATCCGCCCGCCGAGCAGCAGGGCCACCGCGGCCCGCACCGTGCGTCCCCAGTGGCCGAGCACGCGCTGCATCCGCTCCCGCGTCGAGAGCTTGGCCAGCGCGTAGCAGGTCAGCGCGATCGCGAAGGTGTAGCCGTAGAAGAAGAGGTTGAACGCGGTCACGCGCAGGGCCGTCATCGGCGCGCCCCCCGGTCGCCGGCGCCCGCCGCGGCGGGGGCCGGGCCCGCGGTCGCGCGCGCGGCGCGCGGCGCGGCGCGGTCGGGGGTGGTCTGGGGGATCAGCGGCG
>CAZWDE010000133.1:6958-8190 GCA_964632555.1 uncultured Limibaculum sp. | reverse complement strand
CTCGCCCGCCGCGGCTGGCCGGCGGAGTCGGCGCGCCTGCTCGAGATCGACGAAAAGCGCCGGGCCTGCATCGCCGCGGCGGAGGCCGCGCTCGCCGAGCGCAACGCCGCGTCGAAGGAGGTGGGCAAGGCCAAGGCGTCCGGCGACGAGGCGGCGTTCGAGCGCCTCCGCGCCCTGGTGGCCGAGAAGAAGGACGAGATCGCCCGGCTCGAGGACGAGGCCAAGACCTGGGACGAGCGGCTTTCGGAGGCGCTCGCCGGCATCCCCAATCTGCCCCTCGCCGACACGCCGGACGGGGCCGACGAGGCGGACAATGTGGAGGTGAAGCGCTGGGGCGAGCCGCCCGCCTTCGACTTCGCGCCGAAGGAGCATCACGAGCTGGGCGCCGCCATGGGCCTGATCGACATGGAGGCGGCCGCGGCGCTCTCGGGCGCCCGCTTCATGGTGCTGCGGGGCGCGATGAACCGCCTGCACAGGGCGCGCGCGGCCTTCATGATCGACACCCACGTCACCGAGAACGGGCTGACCGAGATGTGGACCCCGGCGCTGGTGCGCGCGGACGCCCTCTACGGCACCGGGCAGCTGCCGAAGTTCGAGGAGGATCTCTTCAAGACCACCTCGGACCACTACCTGATCCCGACCTCCGAGGTGACGCTGACCAATCTGGCCGCGCACAAGATCGTCGAGGCCGACGAACTGCCCTGGCGCTTCACCTCCTGGACGCCCTGCTTCCGCTCCGAGGCGGGCTCGGCGGGACGCGACGTGACCGGGATCCTGCGCCAGCACCAGTTCGAGAAGGTCGAGATGGTCTCGATCACCCGGCCCGAGGAGTCCGACGCCGAGCTCGAACGCATGACGCGCTGCGCCGAGGGGATCCTCGAGCGGCTCGGGCTGCCCTACCGCACCGTGGTGCTCTGCACCGGCGACATGGGCTTCGGCGCGCGGCGCACGCACGACATCGAGGTGTGGCTGCCGGGGCAGGATCGCTACCGCGAGATCTCGTCCTGCTCGACCTGCGGCGACTTCCAGGCGCGGCGGATGAACGCGCGGTTCCGCCGCGAGGGCGAGAAGCGCCCGGAGTTCGTGCACACGCTCAACGGCTCGGGCCTCGCGGTCGGGCGGGCGCTGATCGCGGTGGTGGAGAACGGGCAGGAGGCGGACGGCTCGGTCACGCTGCCGGAGGCGCTGCGCCCCTATATGGGCGGCGCGACCCGGATCGGCCCCGACGGCCG
>CAZWDE010000133.1:0-6858 GCA_964632555.1 uncultured Limibaculum sp. | reverse complement strand
AATGTCGGGCTCGATCCCTGCTCGGTGAGCAACGCCTTCGCCAGCATCACCCTCGGGTCGGACGACGAGAGCCGCGACGAGCTGCTGTCGTGGGAGATCGGCGGCGTCGACCAACTCAGCGAGTTCGAGTGGTTCTTCGGAACCGGCGCGACGAACCGAGACCTCGGCCAGAACGCCGCCTTCACCTTCGACGGGGCCGAGGCCGACGATGCTGCCGACACGATCATCACGCGGTTCTCGTCGGCGTCGCTCGGCGCGGCGGTGACGCTCGAATACGCGCTCGGGGCCGACGGGCGGACGCTGGAACAGTTTCTCCTCGTGGAGAACACGCGCACCGAGGAGGACTTCCCCGGCGACACCACCCTCGCCTTCACGCTGTTCCCCTATCTCGACCTGAACGTCGGCGGGGATCCGCTCGACACCGCGACCTTCGACCTGGCGTCGCAGAGCTTCACGCAGCGCGACGCGGACGGAACGAGCGTGATCCGCTGGATCGCGCCGCCCGACGTGCTGGCGATCGACGGCTGGTGGCTCGACGACTCCTCGATCGACAACCGGCTGCGCGCCAACAATCCCAACGCGACCACCGGGCTGCCGGACGCGGCGACGCCGTTCCCGCCCTCGGGGGCGGCCAACGTCGCGATGGCCCTCCAGTTCGACGTGGCGATCCCGGAGGGCGACAGCTTCGGCTTCGTGTTCCGGAACGAGCAGACGACCGTTCCGCTGCCGGCCACGGTGCTGCTGCTCGGCGGCGGCCTCGGCGCGCTCGCGCTGATCGGGCGACGCGGACGCCGGGCCGCCGGCGCGACCGCCCGCTAGATCGACCAGACCTCGACGCTGTCGAACTCGAAGGCGGGCGAGGCCAGGTCGAGGTCGAGGGCGAAGGATCCGGCCGCGATCTCCTCGAAGGCGAGGGCCGAGGTGCCGGTCGCGTCGCTCGCCGAGAGCCCGCCGGCGGTCTCGATCCGGTCGCCGGCCGCGGAGACCGACACCGACGCGCTCGCCCCGCCGTCGCCCGAGAAGGCGAACGCCGAGGCCGAGACCGACGAGGCGCCGCTGCCCGAGGCCGACACGCTGATCGAGGCGGAGGCGACCCCGCCCGGAGCGGTCTCCGGCGCGGGCTGGGGCGCGAAGAGGATCGCGGGGTCGATCTCGACGCCGGTGTCGAGGTCGATGTCGAGCTCGAGGCCGATCACGCGGTCGGCGAGGTCGAGGCTTTCGAGGTCGAAGGTGAACGCGCGGCGGGCCATGGGCATCCCTCCATCTCTGGCCACTTCCGGTGGAACGCGTTGGTGATACCACAACCGCAGGCGGCGGCCGCCGCCCTTCATCGCCCGTTCATCCGCGGCCCCGCGACCCTGCGCCGCCCGCGCGGGGCTGCGCCCCGGCCCGCTTTCGGCTAGGCTCCATCCGGGCCGCGGCGGACAGGACGGAGATGCGCGCGAGCACGCTCGAATATCCGAGATGGGTGACGGCGCGGGACGGGGCGCGGCTGCGGCTCCGGCACATCCGGCCGGACGACGCGGCCTCGCTCCAGCGCGGCTACGACATGTATTCCGACCGGCAGAAGCGGCTCCGGATGCTCGACGCCGTGCCCCGCCTGACCGACGAGATGGCCCGCGGCTTCGCCACCATCGCCCGGCCCGAGTGCGAGTTCTGCCTCGTCCTCACGCCCGAGGAGGACGACACCGACGTGCTCGGCGGCGCGCGGCTGATGGGCGCGCCCGGGCGCGACGACGCGGAGTTCTCGGTCTCGATCCGCGCCGACCAGCAGGGGCGCGGGCTCGGCCGGATCTCGCTCGAGGCCGCGCTCGCGGAGGGCCGCGCCCGCGGCATGCGCCATGTGTGGGGCATCATCTCGCGCAGCAACGCGCCGATGCTGGCTCTCGCCGGGCGGCTCGGCTTCCGGATCGCGGCCGACCCCGACGACTTCTCGCTGATGATCGCGCGGATCGATCTCTGAGCGCGCTCGCGGGCCGGGCGCGGCGGGGCTATATCCCGGACATGGGCACGGAGGACACACCCGGCGGCCGGGACGGGGAGCGCGGCGGCCGCCGCGGCTATCACCACGGCAACCTCCGCGAGGCCCTGATCGAGGCGACGCGCGACCTGATCGTCGAGAAGGGGGTGGCGGGCTTCACCTTCGCCGAGGTCGCCCGCCGCGCCGGCGTCTCGCCCGCCGCGCCCTACCGCCACTTCCAGAACCGCGAGGAGATGATCGCCGAGACGGCGAAGCGCGGGTTCGAGCTTTTCGCCGACCGGCTCGAGGCCGCCTGGAACGGCGGCCGGCCCTCGGCCCTCTCGGCCTTCGAGGCGGTGTCGTCGGCCTATCTGACCTTCGCCCGCGCCGAGCCGGCGGCCTTCGCGGCGATGTTCGACCCGCGCGTCGCGCCGGTCGACGATCCGGGGCTGCGCGCGGCCGGCCACCGCGCCTTCGACGTGCTGCGCCGGGCCTGCGCGCGCCTCGCCGAGGCGCTGCCCGAGGAGCGCCGACCGCCCGCCGCGATGATGGCCTATCACATCTGGGCGCTCTCCCACGGCGTGGCGGCGCTCTTCGCGCAGGACGGGAGCGGGCGGCGGAGCCCGATCCCGGCGGAGGACCTGCTCGAGTCAGGCGTCGCGATCTATCTCCGCGGCCTCGGCCTTCTGCCGCCCGGCTGACGAAGGCTCCGATTTCCCGCCGCCGGGCGCTTGAAACGCCGCCCCGGCTCCGCCATCTTGTGAATGTGAATAACATTCACATAACCCGCGTCACGGATCTCGGAGGACAGAATGACCGAAGTGGCGGAGCGTGCGATCGGCTGGCTGCACGCGAGCGAGGAGGCCCTCGACCGATGGGGGATGCCGGCCTGGATCGGGGCGATGGTGCTCGGCTTCGTGGTCTTCTGGCCCGTCGGCCTCGCGATCCTCGGATACATGATCTGGAGTGGACGAATGGCATGCACATCGCGCCGCCGGGCCTGGCGGGATTTCGGGCGCCGGATGGATCGCCCAACGGGCAACCGCGCCTTCGACGAATACCGCGAGGAGACGCTCAAGCGCCTCGAGGAGGAGCAGGAGGCGTTCTCGGGCTTCCTCGAGCAGCTCCGCCGGGCCAAGGACCGCGCCGAGTTCGAGCGCTTCATGGCCGAGCGGCGGAGCGCCGGCGACGCCGGCCCCGACCGCGCCGGGGGCGGGGGTCCCTCGGCCGAGCCCGCCTGAGGCGGCGATCCCGCCGGCCGCCGCCGCGCGCCGGCGGCGCGCCGCGCGGGACACCGCATGGACGCGGCGCGCGTCGCCGCCTACAACCCCTCGGACAATCGAGGGGTTCCCATGCGCATACTGATCACCAACGACGACGGCATCGTCGCGCCCGGCCTCGGTGTGGCCGAAGCGATCGCGGCGGAGGTCGCCGGCCCCGAGGGGGAGATCTGGGTCGTGGCGCCCGACAACGAGTGCTCGGGCGTGGCCCACGCGATCTCCTACACGCGCCCGACGCGGATCACCAAGATCTCCGACCGGCGCTATTCGGTCGACGGCTTCCCGGCCGACTGCGCGCTGGTCGCCCTGCACCGCCTGCTCGCCGAGACCCCGCCCGACCTCGTGATCTCGGGCGTCAACCGCGGGCACAACGTGGCCGAGGACGTGCTCTACTCGGGCACCGTGGGCGGCGCGATGGAGGCCGCGCTCGCCGGCGCCCGCGCCGTCGCGCTCAGCCAGTTCTACAGCCAGCGCCCCGGCGCCCCGGCCGACATCTGGGCCGTCTCGCGCGCCCTCGGCGCCGAGACGGTGCGCCGCGTCCTCGCCCTGCCCGCCCCGCGCGGCGTCTTCTACAACGTCAACTTCCCCGCCGTGGAGCCCGGCGCCGTGACCGGAACCACGGTCTGCCCGCAGGGCCTCCGGCGCGAGGCGACCTTCGACGTCGTGCCCTACACGGCCCCCAACGGCCGCGAGTTCCAGTTCTTCCGCCACAACACGCGCAACGACAGCGCGCCCGAGGGCTCCGACGCCCGGCTCCTGATCGAGGGCTGGATCACCGTCACGCCGCTCCGCGCCGAGCTGAACGCGGCCGACCTGATCGAGCCCGCAAGGGCCGCGCTCGGATGACAGACGCCGCGTCGCCCGCTAGGCTCGGGTCGAGGTCGAGGGAGAGGTCGATGGTCGAGCGGGGCGACGGGACGGGGGGTCGCGCCGAGCGCATGATGCAGCTCATGCTGGCGCTCCGGCAGGCCGGCGTGACCGATCGCTCGGTGCTCGCGGCGATCGAGGCGACCCCGCGCGACGTCTTCGTCGAGCCGACCTTCCTCGAGCGCGCCTACGACAACACCCCGCTGCCGATTCCCTGCGGGCAGACGATCTCCCAGCCGGCGATCGTCGGCACGATGACGCAGGCGCTGTCGGTCACGCCGCGCTGCAAGGTGCTCGAGGTCGGCGCGGGCTCGGGCTATCAGGCGGCGGTGCTGGCGCGCCTCGCCCGCCGGGTCTACGCGATCGAGCGTCACCGCCCCCTCGCGCTGGCGGCGCGCGCCCGGCTCGAGCGCCTCGGCCTCGGCAACGTGACGATCCGCGTCGGCGACGGCACCCTCGGCTGGCCCGAGCAGGCGCCCTTCGACCGCATCCTCGTGACGGCCGCGGCCGACGACACGCCGCGCCTGCTGTTGGAACAGCTCCGCGAGGGTGGCATAATGGTGTTGCCGGTCGGCCAGACCGACGAGGTGCAGCAGCTCATCAGGATCGAGAAGCGCGCCGACGGTCCGGTCTACACGGAACTGGGGCGGGTGCTCTTCGTCCCCCTGGTCGAGGGCATGCCGGAGGACGCCTCGGGCTGACGGGCCGCGAAGAGCCCGGGTCGGCGGCGTCGGCACCCTCGGGACGGACGGGCGCGGCCGGACCGCCCGGCCGGGAGCGAGGCAGGACGGCGACGAGGCGGGAACCCGACGGGCGGAGACCATGACAGCACGCGTGACGACACCGATCCGACTGGCGGCGCTCGCGGGGGCCGCCCTCCTTCTCGCCGCCTGCGCCGGGCGGCAGGACCCGGGCCAGGCCTCGGTGGAGCGCCGCGGCAGCGGCGCCGGCGAGGCCGCCGTGTCCGCCGAAGGCATCGTCGCCTATGACGGCTACGCGGCGGCCCGGGCGCGCGAGGGCGACACGGTGCAGAGCCTCGCCGCGCGCGTCGGCCTCTCCGCGACCGAGCTCGGCGCCTACAACGGCCTCTCGCCCACCCATCCGCTCCGGGCGGGGGACGAGCTCGTGCTGCCGCCCCGGCCCGGCGGCTACACGCCGAGCGCCTCGCAGCCGGTGGCCCGCGCGCCGCTGCCCGAGACGGCGCCGGCACCGGAGCCGCGGATCGAGTCGCAGCCGCTGGCCCTCTCCGAGACCGCCCCCGCGCCGTCGGCCACGCCGGACCCCTCGCCCGGCCCCGGCGCGGTCCCCGGAGCCTCGCCGGGCGCCGCCACGGCCTCCGCGCCGGCCGCGAGCCCCGTGCCGGCCGAGAGCGGCTGGAGCCCCGAGCTCGTGCTCGGCGCGATCGACCGCTCCGGCGGTCCCGCGGACGGCACACCGACGCCGGGCTCCGATGTCGAGATCGGCGCCCCGCCGAGCGCGGACAACCCGCTGCCGCCCGAGCCTCGTCCGGCCCGCCCGCTCGCCTCGCCCGACCTCAGCCAGTACCAGACCGCGCGCGCCACGCCGCCCGCCGAGCCGGCGGCGGACGGGAGCCCCGCATCCGTGCCCGCGAGCGGCGGGCGCCTGCAGCGCCCCGTCGAGGGCCCGGTGGCGCTCGGCTTCCGCCAGGGCGCGGGCGGGGCGCGCAACGACGGGGTGGATTTCGCGGCACCGGCCGGCGCGCCCGTCGTGGCGGCCGAGGCCGGCGAGGTCGCGCTCGTCTCCGAGGCGCTGGGCGGGCTCGGCACCATCGTGCTGCTCCGCCACCCGGGCGAGCTCCTCACCGTCTACGGCCGGATCAGCGGCGTCACCGTCTCCAAGGGCGACCGGGTTGCCCGCGGCCAGCGGATCGGCGTGGTGGCCCGGCCCGAGACCGGCGAGGCGCGGATGCATTTCGAGGTCCGCGAGGGCCCCAACTCCGTCGACCCGATGCGCTTCCTCTGAGGCCGCCCGCCCGCTCCCATGCCGGCTCGGACCCGCCGGCCGTGCGGCGCCTCAGGCCTTGACCGCGGTCGCGAGCATCGCCGGGAAGGGAACGCGGTAGCCGTCCGTCCCGGAACCGTGACGCTCGGCGACCGTCGCGGTCATCGCCGACCAGATGGCCGCCTGCGCCGCCGCGCTCTGCAAGCCCACGATCATCGCCGCGCGCACCGTGGCCCGGCGAAAGATCTCGGCAAAGTCCTCCGCCCGCTCGAGCGTGAAGGCGACGTCCACCGGCGTCAGCCGGATCTCGCCGAGCCCCGCTCCCTCGAGAGCGGCGACCGCCTCGGCCTCGCGCGCGAGGAGGTGGAAATCGGGCGAGGGTGGGACGACGGAGAGATCCTCCGCATGCGCCTTCACCGCGCCGAAGACCACCTGGAAAGCAGGCGAGGCCTCGGGCGCGACCCAGGAGGAGAGCGCCGCCACCCCGCCGGGGCGCAGCACGCGCGAGATCTCGGCGAGCGCCGCCGCCGGATCGGGCAGATGGCCGAGCCCGACATTGCATGTCACCGCGTCGAAGTCCGCATCGTCGAACGGCATGGCCTGGGCGTCGCCCTCAACGAACTCGGCCCCCGGCACTCGCTCCCGCGCGATCTCGAGAAAGGCCGGGGAGAAATCGAGCCCCGTCACCTCCGCGCCCGTCGCCAGAAGCGCGGCGCTGACATTGCCGTGCCCGCAGCAGACATCGAGCACGCGACGGCCGGGGCCCGCGCCGCTCGCCGCGACCATGGC
>CAZWDE010000132.1:0-8236 GCA_964632555.1 uncultured Limibaculum sp. | reverse complement strand
GGACGAGGATTGGGCCGCCGCGGTGTCCTACTGGCGGACCCTGCCGAGCGATCCTCCCGCTCCGCCCGCCTTGCTGCGGCAGTGGGCGGCGCCGATCAGACGGGCGTCCCGTCGCGGCGTCGGTAGGCGCGCGGGGCATCGGGGGCGGCGACAGACGAGGCGGCCGTCGGGGCGCGTGCCTCGGGAGCGGCTAACCGGGCGGGATCGCCGGCCGCGGGCGGCACGCCCGAAAGGGCCGGCCGGCTCGCGGGGCGGTCGGGCTGCACGCTCGGCAATTTCGCGTCGCCGGAGGAGGCGGCCTCTGGGGGCTCGCCGGGCGGCTGCACCGGCGTGGAGGAGCCCGGCGGCGGCGCTGGCCCCCTGGCCGCCTCGATTCGGGGCGGTGCCGGCAAGACCTCGCCGAGCGCCGGATCGCTGGCGGATGGCGCCGCCGCCCCCGCGGCCGCCGGCGTAGCGGTGGCTCCCCGCTCGGCATCCGCCGAGCCCGGCGCGCGCGCCGCCTCGGCTGCGGCCGCCGGCGCGCCGGGCGATCCTTCGACGAGCGCCGAGAGCGCGTCGGCGAACCGCTCGGCCGCCGACGCCTCGGGCCCCTCCACGGGTTGCGGGCGCGGCGGACCGGGCGGCGCCGCGGTGCCCGCGAGGCCCGCCGCAAGGTCCGGCATCGCCGCCCCTGGGCGCGACGGACGCCCGCCGGCTCCCTGCGGCAGCGGCAACGGCAGATCCATTCTTCGCCCTCCCTGCATCGGCCTTCGCCCCGAGCCCTAACGGGAATGGATTACCGATTCTTTAGGCCCGCGGGGGTAGCCGGGGGCGAGGGCGGTGGGGCCCGCGAGCGAGGGAGGCCGGCGCGATGACCGACGGAATTCAGGCGATGGCCACGGCGCAGCCCGCGGCGGCGCGCCGGATCGCGGCCGGCGGGGAGGGGGCCGCGGCGCGCGCCGCCGAGCAATTCGAGGCTGCGTTCCTCGCGGAGATGCTGCGCCACGCCGGGCTCGCGCGCCCGCCGGCGCTCTTCGGCGGCGGCGCGGGGGAGGACCGGTTCGCCAGCTTCCTCGTGCGCGCCTATGCCGAACGGATCGCCGAGGCCGGGGGCGTCGGCCTCGCCGAGCATGTGGCCGACGCCCTGCGCCGCGCGGGCGCGGCATGAGCGGCGGGTCCGGCGGCGAGGTCGGGCTCCTCGCGCTCGCCGAGGCCGGGCGGCGGATGCTCGGCGAGGAGCGGCGCGCGGTTCTCGGCGGCGCCTTCGCCCGGCTCGGCGAGTTCGCGGAGGCCAAGGCGCGCTACATCGAGCGGCTCGAGGCGGAGACCCGCGGCGCGGCGGGCACCCCGGCGGTGCGCCGCGCGCTCGATCGGCTGCTGGCCGAGAGCCGGCGCAACGAGCGGATCCTCGCCGCCGCCCGGGCGGGCATCGCGCGCGCGCGCCGGCGCATCGCGGCGATCGAGGCGACCCGGCGCGGCGACGTCGCCTACGCCTCGGACGGGAGCCGCATCGTCAGCCGGCAGGACGCCGGCGGCCAGACCCGCCGGGCGTGAGGGCGCGCTTTACCGGGTCGCAATCATTGGCGGGTTATCCCGCCCACGACGGCGGGAACGCCGGTGGCCGCGCCGCGGGCGATCGGCCGACGGTCAGAAGACGCGACGGGCCGCGGCGGTGCCGGGCCCGACACCTCACCCGACAGTTCGGGCACCCAAGTCATCCGTGACGCGAACCCGTCACGCAGAGAGGAATGGTCTCATGACTGCTAGCATTCTCACCAACACCAGCGCGATGATCGCTCTCCAGACGCTCCGGGAGACGAACGCCAGCCTGCGCGAGATCAACAATCAGATCTCGACCGGCAAGGAGGTCGCGACCGCGAAGGACAACGCCTCGCTCTTCGCCATCGCGAAGGTGATGGAATCCGACGTCGCCGGCTTCCAGGCGGTCTCCGATTCGCTGTCGCTCGGCCGCTCGACGGTCGCCGTGGCGTCGAACGCGGCGAGCTCGATCAACGAGGTGCTCGACCAGATCAAGCAGAAGATCGTGGCCGCCAACGAGGACAACGTCGACCGCCAGAAGCTGCAGGACGAGATCGTCTCGCTGCGCGGGCAGATCTCCTCGATCGTCGGCGCGGCGCAGTTCAACGGCCTCAACCTGATCGACGGCTCGATCGAGGGCGCGGGCAACCAGTTCAGCGTGCTGTCCTCGCTCGACCGCGACTCGACGGGCGCGGTGACCACGGCCAACATCTCGTTCGATCCGACGGACACCAACCTGTCGACCTCGTCGGGCACCGACCTGACGGCGGGCACCAACCCGGTCGCGGCGACCGTCAACACCGCCGCCTTCGCCACCGCCGAGGTCGGCCTCGACGCGGCCGTCATCGGCGGCATCACCGGCGCGCAGGCCTTCGGCCTCGACCGCAACTCGGTCGGCGGCGGCGCCGAGGAGGTGCAGATCGGCGTCTTCGACTTCCTCGACGCGGCGGGCGCCGCCGGCGGCGCGGTCGCGCTCTCGCAGTCCGAGGTCGACCTCTCGGCGGGCACGGCGGAGAACGCGCTGGTCGAGGGCGACAAGGTCACCGTCTCCGTGGCCAACACGGTGGCGACCTACACGGTCCGCGCCGGCGACCAGACCGACGACCTCGCCGCGGGCCTGCGCACCGCGCTGATCGACGCGGGCCTCAACACCGACGACTTCACGCTCGACATCGCGACCAACACCGGCGAGCTCACGATCGTCAACAACACCGAGCAGCAGGTCAACGGCTACTATCAGGTGACCCGCGCCTCCGGCGGCCTCGCCGGGCTCGACACCATCGACGTCTCGACCGCGGCCGGCGCGGCCAACGCGCTCTCCGCGATCGAGGGCTACATCCAGAACGCGGTCGACGCGCAGGCGCAGCTCGGCACCACCGAGAAGCGCCTCGAGATCCAGGACGACTTCATGTCGAGCCTGATCGACAGCTTCAAGTCGGGCATCGGCAGCCTCGTCGACGCCGATCTGGAGGAGGCCTCGGCCCGGCTGCAGGCGCTCCAGGCCCAGCAGCAGCTCGGCATCCAGGCGCTGTCGATCGCCAACCAGCAGCCGCAGAACCTGCTGGCCCTCTTCCGCTGATCCGAGCCGTGGCCGGGGCGTGCGCGCCCCGGCCGACCGACCGACGCGCGCCGCGTGACCGACCGCGAGAGGAGCCGACGAGATGAGCCTCCATGCCGCCAGCCGCAGCGGATACGGCGCCGCGACCCGCGCGATGGGCAGCCCGCGCGAGGTCGAGTACCGGGTGTTCGCCCAGGTGAACGCGCAGCTCGCGCGGGCGCTGCGCGAGGATGCGCCCTTCGCGGAGCTGGCCGCCGCGCTGCACGAGAACACCCGCCTCTGGGTCGCCCTCGGCCTCGATCTCGCACGGCCGGACAACGCCCTGCCCGAGAGCCTGCGCGCGCGCCTTCTGAGCCTCGCGATCTTCATGCGCCGGCACAGCGAGGCGGTGCTGCGCGGCCGCGCCGGCGCCGAGGTGATCGTCGAGATCAACACCACCGTGATGCGGGGCCTGCGCGGCGGGGGCGGAGCCGGCGCCGATGCCGGTGCGGCGCCGCCACCGGCGGAGGCCTGAGATGGCCGGCCTGATCCTCAAGCTCCGCGCGCACGAGCAGATCCTCGTCAACGGCGTCGTGATGCAGAACGGGGACCGCAACACGCGGCTCATCATCAAGACGCCGGACGCCAAGATCCTGCGGCTCCGCGACGCCATCCATCCCGACGAGGTGAACACGCCCGTCAAGCGCGTCTGCTACGTCGCCCAGCTCGCCGTGGCCGGCGAGACCGACCGGGCCGAGGCGACCCGCCAGCTCGGTCGTGGCATCGCGCAGCTTAAGGACGCGCTCCGCGGCCACGAGGGAGAGGCGTTGCTCGACGAGGCGGGGAGCGCGCTCGGGGAGGCCAATTTCTACGGCGTGATGCGGGCGCTGCGGCGGCTCCTGCCGATCGAGGAGCGCCTGCTCGCGCTCCATCGCCCGGCGGTCCCGGACGCCTCGGCGGCCGCGACCGGCGAGGCGCGCTGATGGCCTTCGCGCCCACCATCCCGGTCGGCGGGCTCGCCGGCCTCGCGCTTCTCGACCGCACCGCCGAGCGCCAGATCGAGCTGTTCTCCCGCAACCCGGACCTGCGGCGCGACATCGAGGCGTTTCGCGCGCGGGCCGGTGGGATCGAGACCGTCGACGAGCTGATGGCGGACCGGCAGGTGCTGCGCGTTGTCCTCGGCGCCTTCGGGCTCGACGACGATCTCGACCGCCGCGCCTTCATCCGAAAGATCGTCGAGGAAGGTTCGCTCGATCCGTCGGCCTTCGCCAACCGCATCGCCGACCCGGCCTATCGCGAGCTGGCGGCCGAGCTCGGCTTCGGCGATCTCGGCGGGCGGCTCGCGCTCGCCGAGGTCCGGGACCGGCTGGTCGACCGCTTCCGCCTGCGCCAATTCGAGCGGGCGGTGGGCGAGCGGGATGTCGACCTGCGGCTCGCGCTCACCTTCCGCCGCGAGATCGCGCGCATCGCCGGGAGCGAGACGGCCGACACCAGCGGCTGGCTCCGCGCCCTCGGCTCTCGCCCGCTCCGCCGTGTGATCGAGGCGGGTTTCGGCCTGCCGCCGCAATTCGTGGCCCTCGACCTCGACGCGCAGGTGGCGGAGCTCGAGGGCCTCGCGCGGCGGCGCTACGGCGCGGAGAGCCCGGCGGTGTTCCGCGAGCCCGCGAATGTCGAGGACCTGGTGCGCCGGTTCCTGCTGCGCGCGCAGGTCGAGCGCGGCGTCGCCCCGGCCGCCGGCGTGCCCGGCGCCACCGGGCGCTCGACCGCGCTGGCGATCCTCCAGGCCGGCGGCCTCGGCGCCGGCGCGCAGGCAGGGCTCTTCGCCTCCCGGCTCGGCTGAGCCGGGCTCAGACGGCGCCGCGCGCGCCGCGTCCGTCGCCGGGAGCCACCAGCGCGGCGAGGCGGGCCCGGCTCCCGGCAAGGCCGCCGGCCGGCGCGCCTTCGGCGAGGAAGGCGTCGAGCGCCGGCCAGAGCCGGACCGCGTCGTCGAGCAGCGGGTCGCCGCCCGGCTGGTAGAGCCCCGCCTGCAGCATCGGCGCCGCGTCCTCGCGGGCCGCGACGAGGGCCCGCGCCCGGGCGGCGAGCTGCGCCTCGTCGCGGCTCCAGCAGGCCGGCGCGGCGCGGCTGACCGAGCGGCGAAGGTCGATCGCGGGGAACCGCCCGCGCTCGGCGATCGCCCGGTCGAGCACCACGTGCCCGTCCAACACGCCGCGCACCATGTCGGCCACCGGCTCCTCCATGTCCGAGCCCGCGACGAGCACGGTGAAGACGGCGGTGATGTCGCCCTGCCCGGGCCCGCCGGGGCCCGCGCGCTCGCAGAGGGCCGCGATCTCGGCGGCGGTGGAGGGGGGGAAGGCGCGGAGCGCCGGCGGCTCGCCCGCCGCGAGCGCGATCTCGCGATGCGACTCGGCGAAGCGGGTGAGGCTGTCGAGCAGCAGCAGCACGTGCCGGCCGGCATCGCGGAAATGCTCGGCGACCGCGAGGGCGAGGAGGGCGGCGCGGCGCTTCTCGAGCGCGCTCCGGTCCGAACTCGCGGCGACGACGACGCTGCGCGCCATGGCCTCGGGACCCAGCCGGTCGCGCACGAACTCGCCCACCTCGCGCCCGCGCTCGCCGACGAGGCCGAGCACCACGACATCCGCCTCGAGCCCGCGCGCGAGCGTGGCGAGCAGCTGCGACTTGCCCACCCCGGAGCCCGCGAAGAGCCCGACGCGCTGGCCGCGGCACAGCGGCAGCAGCGTGTCGGTCACGGCGAGGCCGGTGGACAGGCGCGCGCCGAGGCCACGGCGCGTGGCCGCGGGGGGCGGGGCCGCGCGAAGCGGCGCCGGGGCCCCGCCTTGCGCCGGCCATGCCGCGCCGCTGTCGATCACGCGCCCGAGCCAGGCCGCCGACGGCCGCGGTGCCGACGCCGGCTCGAGCCAGGCCCGGGCGCCGGCCGCGATGCCCTCGGCCGGGGCCGCCAGCATCGCCGTGACCTCGGCGCGCCCGATCGCCACGATCTCGCCCGGCACCCCCGCGTCCGGTGCCGGCCCGATCCGCACCCCGTCGCCCATGCGCGCGAGCCCGGCGAGCCCGCCGATCCGCGCCACCGCCCCGTCGCAGGCGAGGAGCCGGCCCCAGACGCGCGCCGAGGCCGGGATCGCGGCGTCCTCCCCGCTCATGCCCGCAGGCTCCCGGCACAACGCTCCCTTAACCATGGCGCGGCTAGGCAGGGCGCAGGCAACGGAGAACGCTGGAGCCCGATGATGGAGAACCTGACGATCGCCAAGCTGGCCTCGGCCATGGCCCGCCATGCCGCCGCCCGCCACCGTGTGCTCGCTGAAAACGTCGCCAATGCCGACACTCCCGGATTTCGCTCTCGCGACGTGGAGCCTTTCTCGACCCTGGTTAACGACAGGTTTCGCCCGCGCCTCACGCGCCCCGGCCATCTCGGGCCGCGCGAGGCCGTGCTCGGGGCCGCGCGGCTGGTCGAGGACCCCGGCGGCGCGCCCAACGGCAACAGCGTGAACCTCGAGCGCGAGGCGACGCGCGCGGTCGAGACGCAAGGCGCGCACGGGCTCGCGCTCGCGGTCTATGCCAAGACCGCCGACATCCTGCGCCTCGGCCTCGGCCGCAACCGCTGAGATCCGCGATGCACGACCTCGTCAGGGCCATGACCTCCGCCGCCAGCGGCATGGGCGCGCAGTCGATGCGCCTGCGGCTGATCGGCGAGAACCTCGCCAACGCCGACACGCCCGGCTTCCACCGCAAGCGCGTCACCTTCGAGCGCGCGCTCGACCGGGCGACGGGGGCCGAGACCGTCCGCCCCGGGCGCGTGAACCTCGATGGCTCGCCGATGCGCGAGAGCTACGAGCCCGGCCATCCGCTGGCCGATGCGCGCGGGATCGTCGCCTATTCGAACGTCGACCCGCTGATCGAGCTCGCCGACGCGCGCGAGGCGCATCGCAGCTACCAGGCCAACCTCACGCTCTTCGACCAGGCGCGCCGGATGTACGGCGCGATGCTCGATCTGATCCGCCGCTGAGACCACGAGGACCGAGATGGACATCCAGGAGAGTTTCGCCGCCCGCCTCTACGACACCACGCGCCGTCTGGCCGAGCCGCCGTCGCCGGAGCCCAAGCTGGCCGAGACGAGCTTCGCCGACACGCTCGCGCGCGCGGCCCGCGAGATCACCGAGACGCTCCGGCGCGGCGAGGCCGAGGCGACGCGCGCGGTCTCGGGGCAGGGCGACGTGCAGTCGGTGGTCGAGGCGCTGACCGCCACCGAGCTCGCGCTGCAGACCGCCGTGGCGGTGCGCGACCGCGTGGTCGAGGCCTACCAGGACGTGCTGCGGATGCCGGTCTGAGGCGCGCGATGGACATTGGCGCCTTCGTCGGCCTGATGCGCGAGGCGGTCTGGACCGCGATGGCCATTTCCGCGCCGGTGCTCGTGGTCGCCCTCGTGGTGGGCCTCGGCATCGGCCTCCTGCAGGCGCTGACCTCGATCCAGGAGCTGACGCTCACCTTCGTGCCCAAGCTCGTCGCGATCGGCGTGGTGTTCTGGATGAGCCTCTCCTTCGTCACGCAGGGCCTCGTCGAGCTCTTTCAGGGCCGGCTGATCCCGATCGTCGCGGGCGGCTGAGATGCGCGCGCTCGTCCTCGCGGCCCTCGCCGCCGTGCTCCTCGCCGCCGGCCGGGCGGCCGCGTCTCCGGGCGATCTCTGCCGCGCCGCCGCGGTCGCCGCCGCACGCGCGCACGGGGTGCCCCCGGCCGTCATGCTCGCGATCACCGAGGTCGAGACCGGCACCACGCGCGGCGGCCACCGCGGCCCCTGGCCCTGGACGCTCAACATCGCCGGCGAGGGCCGCTGGTTCGACAGCCGCGGCGCCGCGCTGGCCGCGGCCGAGCGCGCGATCGCGGCCGGGCGGGTCTCGACCGATCTGGGCTGCTTCCAGGTGAACTACCGCTGGCACGGCCGCCATTTCGACGGCGTCTCCGCGATGCTCGACCCCGCGACCAGCGGCGACTACGCGGCGCGCTTTCTCGCGAGCCTCGCGGCCGAGGCCGGCGACTGGATGACCGCCGCCGGCTGGTACCATTCGCGCACGCCCGAGCACGCGGCGCGCTACCGGCGGCTCGTGGCCCGCGCGCTCGAGCGCCGCGGGGCGCGCGGCCGGCTGGCGGCGCTCGGGTCTCGGCCGG
>CAZWDE010000131.1:0-8257 GCA_964632555.1 uncultured Limibaculum sp. | reverse complement strand
CCGGCGCCGTGCCGGCGAGGGCCGCCATCCGCGCAGCGACCGATGGCGCGGCCAGTGGCACGTACTCGGCGAGCGCCGCGCGCCCGGCCGCGGCGGGCGCGCCGAGGCCCTCGATCACGTCGAGCGCCTTGGCCTGCAGGTCGGCCGCCTCGGCCACCAGCGCGAGCACCGCCCGCCCGGCCGCCCGTTCGCGCAGCTCGGGCGCCCGCCTGCCCACCTCGGCGAGCAGCTTGAGCGCGGCGAGCACGGTCGATTTCTGCCGCGCCTGCAGCGGCGCCTCGAGAGCCTCGACGAGATCCCCGGGAGCGACGGCGCCCGCCTTGAAAAGCCCCTGCACCGCGCGGAGCGCGAAGGAGACGGTGGGCGGCACGGTCGAGGCGAGCAGCCGCAGATACCGCGCGGCCCGCGCGGCCTGCTCCTCCGGCGTGGGCGCGAGGGCCGTGTGGAATCGCGAGTACCACCCGGCGCGGAACTGGCCGAAATCCCGCTCCAGCGCATCGAGCGAGGCGTCGAGAAGGCGGTCGCGGTCGAGCAGTCCGCGCCGCTTCCAGCCGAGGAGGCGAGCCTGCCAGGTCGCGGCCTCGGACTTCGCGTATTTGTCGTGGGTGGCGAGGCTGAGCTCGCCCCCGCCCTCGACCTCGAAGAACCGCCAGACGTCGCGCGCGAAGAACTCGGGCCCCGGCTCGGGCAGGCGATGCGCCGAGAAATGCACGTAGTGGCCGAGGATGAACGCGTCGCCCTCGGGCCGCGCGATCAGCCCGCTCTCCCAGAGCGGCGCGAGGGGGCCGACATTGCCCGGATGGGTTTCGACCAGCCAGTGCGCCCAGGCCTCGGCCCAGTCGGGCGCGAGGCGGCGGATCGCGGTCTCGAGCCGGACCGTGTGCGGATAGATGCCGAAGCGGAGCGCCTTCAGCTCCGAGAGAGAGGCGGTGGCCAGCACCGCGACGGCGGGCGCGTCGCGATCGCCGACGGCGGGGGGCGGCTCGCCGGTGCCCTGCCCCAGATGCCAGTCGAGCGCCTTGTAGAGCCGCATCGCCGCCGCCGCATGGGGCCGGCGCTCGGCCGCAGGCAGCGCCGCGAGCCGATCGAGCACCTCCGCCGCGGGCTCGGTGCAGACGAGGGCGACGAACTCCTCCTCGGTCATGTCGCGCCGGACTGCATCGCGACCGCGAGGACATGCTTGCAGGGCCCGCGGCCCGCGCCGTTCTGCGCATACCACGGACAGGTGCAGCGCCACTCGCCGCCCTCCGCGCGGACGCGGTGTACCGCGCCCTCGCTCGCCACCTCGGCGTCCGACCCGAGGAGGGTGACGGCGCCCGCCTCGACCAGCGCCTCGGCCGCCCTGAGGCGCGGGTTGAGCGCAGCGATCCGCTCCATGTCGAAGGGCAGCACCCGGTGGAAATAGCCCCCGCCCGCGAGGTCGAAGCCGACGAGCCCAGATGCCGCTAGATGGGCGAGCGCGCCGTCCACCGCCTCCGCCGCGAGCCGGGGCGCGGCCGCCCCCCCCCCGGCCCCCAGCCGGTCCTGCCCGGCTCGCTGCGCGCGCCGCGCCGCCACGGCCCCGCCGTCCCGCGCCACGAGACGCGAGAGGAGCCCGCCGTCGCCCGAGAAGCCGCGCCACGGCTCGCGGTTGAGCACGAGGGTCAGCCGCTGGGCGCCGAGCGTGACGACCCAGGCCGAGGCGCCGGTCTCCCGGTTGAGGTGGACCTCGAGCGCGTCGCCGAGCGCCATCAGCGGCTCGAGCACGCGCAGCCGGTGCGGACCGCAGAGCGGCACCGCGCCCGGGCTCTCGCGCGCCGCCAGCCGCGCCTGCCCGCCCGCGACCGACACCCGCTGAAGCTGGTCGGCCCGGCTGCGCGGCAGCGCGCGCAGGAAGCGCTGCGCCGCCACCCGCGGGAGCGCGAAGGCCGGCGCCATGCCGGCCATGACCACCTGCACCTCGGCGAAGCCCTTGATCCAGCGCACGGGCAGCGGAACCTTCTTCTCGACGATCTCCCGCCCGTCGCGCGCGATGCCCACCTCCTCCGGGCCGATCGAGATGTCGAGCGCCGTGTCGCGGCCGACCGCGGCGAGCGCGCCGCGGAGATCGGCGCCGAAATCGACATTGGTGGTGCCGTTGCGCCGCTCGCTCGCTTCGAGCGCGCCGTCGCCCATGTCGAGCCGGGCATAGGCGCTGCAGCAGGCCGAGAAGCCCTCGAAGCGCACGGCGCCGGGGCTGACCGTCGCGACCGGGTCGGCCTCGCGCAGGATGCGCGTGAGCATCGCCGGCGGCACGTAGAAGCGGGAGCCCACGATCTCCGAGACGGCGCGGAGGCCGCGCGCGGTCGCCATCGGCGCGAGCGCGCGGGCGGCGAGGAAGCGCGCCGGCACGGCCTCCTCGGGCGGCCGCTCCGAGACCAGCGCAAGCGACTGCCCGCCCGCTCTGGGCGAGAGCGAGGACGGTCCCGCATAGGCATATGTGCGATCGAGCGCGACCACGCCCTCCCCCGGTCCGGGGCGATTCCGACCCAGACCGCTAGCGGCGAAGTTCGGCCAAACTATGGCTCGGCGGGCCGGCCGCTCTCAGGGGCGGAGCCTGACCGGGAGCGACTCGTAGCCCGCGGTGAGGTTCGACACGATGCGCCGCGGCGGACCCGCCACCTCGATCCGGCGGAAGCGCGCGAGGATCTCCTCCCACAGCACGCGGATCTGCATCTCGGCCACCCGCTTGCCCGGGCAGCGATGGATGCCGAAGCCGAAACCGAGCTGGCGCGCCGCGTTCGGGCGGTCGAGGACGAGGCGCCCGGCCTCGGGGAACACCGCCTCATCGCGGTTGCCAGAGCAGTACCACATCACCACGCGGTCGCCGCGGCGGATCAGCTTGCCGCGGAGCTCGACATCCTCCGTGGCGGTGCGGCGGAAATGCGAGATCGGCGTCTGCCAGCGCACCAGTTCCGAGATCGCATGAGGCAGCAGCGAGGGGTCGGAGCGCAGCCTCTCGAGCGCGTCCGGGTGACGTTCGAAGGCCAGAACGCTGCCGGCGATCATGCTCCGCACCGTTTCCACGCCGCCGGACACGATTAGGATCATCGTGCCGGCGAGCCGCAGCGGATGGCGCCCGAGCCCGGCGGTGCCGGGATCGCGCGCGAGCGCCGAGATCAGGTCGTCGCGCGGGGCGGCCGCGCGCTCCCTCCAGAGGTCGCGGAAGGCGCCGAGGAACTCGCGGAAGAGCGGCCGCTTCTCGATCAGCGCGCCGCCGGTCCTCGGGGTGACGTTGATCGCGCGCGCCCAGTGCGCGAGGCGATCGCAGCGCGCGGTCGGGAAGCCGAGCAGCGCGGCCAGCGCGAAGGCCGGCAGATCGTCGGCGACGCGAGGGACCCAGTCGAAGGGCTCGTGCCGCGGCAGCGAATCGAGCACCGCGGCGGTCCGCTCGCGCAGGCGCGTCTCGAGCAGCGCCAGCCGCCCGGGGGAGAGGGCACGCATCAGCGCCAGCCGCTCCGGGGTGTGCTCCGGCGGGTCGGAGGCGATCATGCTCGGCGTGTCCGTGCCCTCCACCACGTCGCCGATCAGGATGTCGTCGCGCGAGGAGAACTGCCGGTGGTTCCGGTCGACCGCGAGGATGTCGTCGTGCCGGGTGACCGACCAGTAGGGCCCGTGCGCGCTCTCGGCGCAGAAATGCACCGGGTCCTCCCGCCGCAGCCGCGCGAAGACGGCGTGATGGGTCTCGTGCCGGAAGCGATCGGCGCGGCCCGGGTCGAGCCTCCCGAGCGGCTCGGCCCCGGATTCGGGCTCGATATCGGGCTCGCTGCTAACCACCATGGCGGCACCTCCACGTGGGGATTGCGGGGACCGGTCGCGCAGCTTGGCCCGGAGGCCGCCGCGCGCCGGAGGTACACGGGATCGGGCCGGCTCGCCAGTCCGGAGTCGCCCGGCGGCCCGCGGCGCGCGCCCACGGCGCGAAGGTCTGGACGCCGGGCGGGGATTGTGCAGGGTCGCGCCATGTCGCGCTTCGACTATCGCTCGGAGGATTACAACCGCCCCGCCGGCGACCGCGAGCCGCTGCGGCGCCTCCTCGTCGTCTGGACGACGCCGCGCAGCGCCTCGACCTCCTTCACCGACGCGATGCGCCAGGTCGGCTGGGGCCTGCCGATCGAGTATTTCGCCGACTGGTACCGCAGCCATTTCTGCGCACGGTGGCTCGGGCAGGCCGGCACGCCCGAGGACGCGGCGGGCGCGCGCGCCTATGCCGAGGCGCTGATCGACCGGCGCAGGCGCAACGGCACCTTCGGCATCAAGGTCTTCCCGGAGCATCTCGCGGCCTTCCGCGCGGGCTTCGCCGGCCGCCCGGAGCCGGTGCACCATGTCGTCTTCTGCCGGCGGGACAAGCTCTCCCAGACGATCAGCCTCGTCGCGCTCTACATGACCGGCAAGCCCTTCGAGGACGAGAGCCGGCTCGACTGGCACCCGCGGCTCGACCGGGTGGACGAGCGCGCCGTCGTCTCGGTCTTCCGCTGGCTCTGCGGCGCCGAGCGGAAATGGCTGCGGCGGATCGCCGGAGAGGCGCGGGCAGCCTGCGTGATCTCCGAGGAGTTCATCGAGGATCCGGCCGGGCAGCTCCGCGGGGTCGCGAGCCGCCTCGCCCTGCCGGAGCCTTCGGAGGCAGATCTCGCAGCGGTCCTCGCCGCGCAGACCGGACGCTACCGGACCGACGCCGCCCTCAAATGCGAGCTTCGCGCCCGATACGGCCCCCTGCTGCGGCCGCTGCAGCGCGACTACGAGGACGCCCTGTGGAACAGCCGGACCCAGAGAAGGTAGGGCGGGTCTTCGACCGCCAGGTGCTGCACCGCATGGCGAGCGTCAATGTCGAGAACGACATGCCGCTCCGCTCGCGGCTCGACCATGCGCATCACCTGCTCGCCTTCGGGCAGGCGGAGGCGGCCGGCCGCGCGATCGACCGGATCGAGGACGTGGCGGCGGGGCTGTCGCATCCGCGCGGGCTCGTCGCGAAGTTCCGCGCGCAGCACAGGGCGCTCGTCGAGCTCGGGATCGAGGCCCGGCTCGCGCGCCTCGGCGCCCTCGGCGACGCCCTGCTCGATCCGGCGCAGCCGATCCTCGTGCCGGCGCCGGGGGCCGACCGTCTCCTCGTGGTGTTCGCCACCATGTTCAACAACATCGAGCTGTCGCTGCCGGTGCTGCACCTGCTGCTGGAGGACCGGGGCGTCTCGATCCTCTATCTTCGCGACCGCACGAAGCGGCTGTTCCTCGGCGGCATCCACGCCCAGATGCCGAGCTTCGAGGCGATGCTCAAGGAGATCGACGGGCTCGCGCGCAGGGTGGCGCCCGGGCGCCTCCACGTGATGGGCGACAGCTCGAGCGGCTACGGCTCGCTGCTCGCTGCCCACCGGCTCGGGGCGCGGCGCTATCTCGGCTTCTCGATCCGCGCCGATCTCTCGCGCGGGTCGCCCCGACAGGCGGGCCCGCTGCTGACCGAGGCGCTGAGAGACGCGATCGGCGAGGAGCGGCTGGTCGACCTCAGGCCCAGTCTCGCGGCGCGCGCCGCGCCCGGCCATGTCCGCCTCGTCTACGGCGACAAGAGCGCGGTCGACCGGGTGCACGCGCTCCACCTCGCCGACCTGCCGAACGTGACGGCCGAGGCGGTGGAGGACTGCCACCACAGCGTGGTGATGGAGCTCTTCGGGAGCGGACGGCTGCTGCCGCTCCTAGGACGCTTTCTCGGCGACGAGTGAGGAGACACGGGCTACGAGGTCGGAGAACCGCGGCAGCGTCTCGAGCTCCTCGGTTTCGAACTCGATGTCGAAGCGGCTCTCGATCTCCATCGCGAGCACGATCACCTCGAGGCTGCTGAGCGAGACCTCGTCGAGCGCGAAATCCTCGGGCGGCGCCTCGAGCATCTTCAGCGTGTCCTCGCTGAGCGGCTGCTCGCGGAGGATCTCGATGATCGCGCGACCGACTTCCGTCGACGGGGTCGCCTCCATGCTGGCACGCTCCTCTGCCGTTCCGCTCCGCGGCCTCAGCCCGACACGACGCCGCGGATCGCAAGGGCCGGTTTCGCCGTCATGGCCATCCCGGTCAAGCGGGGCCGTTGCCAGCCCGGCGGACGGGTGATAGCGCCAAGCCAGAGGCCGAGGCGGCGCCGGCGCCGCGCCCTGCCCCCGCCGCTGAGGGAGCCGATCCGCGATGCAGGACCGCGTCACCGAGGCATGGACCCTCTTCCGCGCCGGGCGCATCGCCGAGGCGCAGCGGCTCTGCCAGTCCCTCATCGCCAGCGACGCGCGGCTGATGGGCGATCTGCCGGTCGCCGGGATCTGGAGCGTCGGCGCCCTCCTCGCCGCGCGGCAGGGCGATCTCGCGCGCGCCCTCGGGACGCTGCGGATGCTCCTCGGGCGCTTCCCGGACGACCGCTATGCGCAGGAGCTGCTCCTCCTCGTCGAGGACGCGCAATGGCGCTCAGGGCGGCCCGACGACGCCGATGCGGAGGCCGAGGGCACGCTCGTCCTCGGGATCGGCACCGGGCGCTGCGGCTCGACGAGCCTCGCGACGCTGCTCGACGCCCAGCGGGGCGCCCATGTCACTCACGAGCACGCGCCTGTCCTCGCCTGGGGGCGCGGCACCGCGGCCGACCGTTTCCACATCCGCCGGTTCCGCGAGCACGCAGGGCGGCATCGCCTGTTCGGCGACGTGGCGCATTGGTGGCTGCCGCGGCTCGCGGACATCGCCGCCGCCTTTCCCGGCCTTCGGGTGATCGTGGTGAGGCGCGAGCGGCAGGCGACCGTCAACTCCTTCGCGAAGCTGCGCGCACAGGCCGGAACCGGCGCACTTCCCTGGGGCGGCAACCGCGAGGGGATCGGACCGCACAACATCTGGCGGAGCACCTACCCGCCGAGCGAGCCGATGGACTTCGCCGAGGCGATCGGGAGCTTCTGGGACCGCTACTACAACGAGGCATCGCGGGTCCTCACGGTCAGCGGAGCCGCGCATCTCCTCGTCGAGACCGAGACGCTCTCCGATCCCGCGACGCAGCGGCGCATCCTCGATCTCGTCGGCGTCGCGCGCGATCGGCAGGTGATACTGCCCGAGCTCCGCGAGAATGCCGGCACGATCCGCGATGGCAGCCGGCACCACTGACGCGGCCCCGCGCGGGCCGAGCCGCGTCGGAGCCGCCGGCGGGCCGACGCGAAGAGCTCGCGTCGAAGTTCGCGGCGGACGACTGCCGCCATCGCGGCGAGCACTTCCCCTCGGTAGAAAACCGTAGCGCCGAGAAAGTTATCGCGAAGGTCACGCTGAGTACACACGTCTGTGATGGCATTGTCAGAGGGGCGTTGGCAAGTTAACCGAGCTCGCGGGGAAGGATGCCCAGTTACCTCTGGATTTCAGGCGGCCCTGGTCGCCTTGCTCTGACCCCCGAGGATCATCCAGCTGAAACTGGAGCCGGCGCTTCACTTTGGCGTCCTTGCGCCGACGGAGCAACGGGCGGCTGGCGGAGCGTTTCCGGTCCGCGCAGGCGGCCGCCCGTTGCGGTGAGCCGGGCGGCATAGGCCGCCGGGGTCTGGTAGCCGATCGCGGAATGCGGCCGGCGGTGGTTGTAGTCGGCGACCCACCGGGCGAGGTGCTGGCGGGCCGCGTCGAGGCTGAAGAACAGCGTCTCGTTGAGCAGCTCGTCACGCATTCGGGCATTGAAGGCCTCGCAGATGCCGTTTTGCTGCGGCTTGCCGGGGGCGATGAAGTGCCAATGAATCTGAGCGAACTGCGTCCATGCGAGCATGGCGTTCGAGGTGAACTCCGTGCCGTGATCGGAGACGATGAGCTCGGGCTTGCCGCGCCTGGCCACTATGGCCTTGAGCTCCCGCGCGACGCGGCGGCCAGAGATCGAGGTGTCGACGATGGCGCCCAGACATTCTTTCGTCACGTCATCGATCACGTTCAGGATGCGCAGGCGGCGCCCGCTGACGAGCTGGTCGTGCACGAAGTCGACCGACCAGCGTGCATTCGGCCTCGCCTCTACCAGGATCGGAGCCCGCGTCCCCGTCGCCTTCTTGCGTCCGCGGCGTCGGCGCACGGTGAGCCGTTCCTCGCGATAAAGCCGCTCGGTCTTCTTGCGGTTCACGACCAGGCCCTCCTGGCGCAGCAGCACATGCAGCCGCCGATAGCCGAAGCGCCGACGCTCGCCCGCCAGAACCCGCATGCGCTCCCTGAGCGCCGCGTCATCAGGACGCCGGCTTTGGTAGCGGATCATTTTCCGGTCGGCATCGACAAGGTG
>CAZWDE010000130.1:0-8462 GCA_964632555.1 uncultured Limibaculum sp. | reverse complement strand
CTCGTCGAAACCCCGGACGCCGTGACGCCCGACGCGGCGGCCGAGGCGCGCCGGATCGCGCTCTCCCGCCGCGAGCTCGTCGACAACTTCGTGAGCCCCGACGGGCGCGTCACGCAGGTCTTCGCGCGCTTCACCCTGCCGGGGGTCGAGCCGACCAAGGAGGTGCCGGCCATCGTCTCCGAGGTGCGCCCGCTGCTCGCCGACCTCGAGGCGCGCTACCCGGAGATCGACACCCGGCTCACCGGCTCGGTGATGATCAACAACCAGTTCGCCGCCTCGGGACGCGAGGACTCGGCCAACCTGCTCGGCCCGATGTTCCTCGTCATCCTCCTCGTCGTCGCGCTGGCGCTGCGCTCGCTGCTCGCCACGCTCGCGGTCTTCGTGGTGATCTCGCTCTCGGCGCTGGCGGGGCTCGGCGCGCTCGGCTGGACCGGCCTGCCGCTCAATTCCGTGACGGTGCTGGCGCCGCTCTACATCATGACGCTGGCGGTCGCGGCGGCCGTGCACATCCTCGCCTCGGCGCGGCAGACGATGCTCGAGACGCCCGACCGCAAGGAGTGGATGCGCCGCGCCCTCACCGAGCACATGGGCGCGATCACCATCGCCTGCGTCACCACCGCCATCGGCTTCTTCTCGCTCAACTTCTCGATCTCGCCGCCGTTCCGCCAGCTCGGCAACATCGTCGGCAGCGGCATCCTTGCCGCGCTCTTCCTTACGCTCACGCTGCTGCCGACGCTCGTGACCGTGCTGCCGATCGCGCGGCGCACGCGCCCCCCCGCCGCGGGCGTCGCGATGGCGCGGCTCGGCGACTGGGTGGCGCGCAACCACCGCCCGCTCCTGCCGGCGATGGCCGTCGTCGTCCTCGCCTGCGCCGCCGGCATGAGCCAGATCAAGCTCGAGGACGACTTCCTGCGCTATTTCGACGAGCGCTACGAGTTCCGGCAGGACACCGACTACACCGAGGCCAATCTGACGGGCGTCAACACGCTCGAATACCCGTTGCCCGCGGGTGAGCCGCAGGGGATCAACGAGCCGGCCTTCCTCGAGGAGGTGGAGGCCTTCTCCGAGTGGCTGCGCGCGCAGCCCGAGGTCGCCTCGGTGCGCACGCTGACCGACACGATCGCGCGGCTCAACATGAACATGAACGCCGACGATCCCGCCTATCACCGCCTGCCCGAGACCCGCGAGGAGGCGAGCCAGTTCCTCTTCCTCTACGAGCTCTCGCTCGGCTACGGCATGGATCTGACCGACCAGATCGACATCGACCGCTCGGCGATGCGGATCACCGCCTCGGTCGCCAACGTCACCACCGCCGACATGCGCGACCTGACCCTCCGCGCGGGCGACTGGCTGGAGGCCAACGCGCCGGTCATCTCCGCGGCCTGGGACCGCGAGCATCCCGAGCTGCCGATCGTCACCCCGACCGGCGTGACCCACGTGTTCAACCTGATCTCCTATCGCGACGTCCGCGCCATGCTCACCGGCACCGCGCTCGCCCTCGTGGCGATCTCGGCGGTCATCATGATCGCGCTCCGCGATCTGCGCATCGGGCTGATCTCGCTGATCCCCAACCTGCTGCCCGCCGCCATGGCCTTCGGGCTCTGGGGCTACTCGGTCGGCGCGGTGACGCTCGCCATCGCCGTGGTGCTCGCCATGACGCTCGGGATCGTGGTGGACGACACGGTGCACTTCCTCTCGAAATACGCCCGCGCCCGGCGCCTGGGGCAGGGGGCGGAGGACGCCGTGCGCTATGCCTTCCGCAGGGTCGGCATGGCGCTCCTCGTCACCACCGTCGGGCTCTTCGCGGGCTTCGCCGTGCTCGCGCAGTCGGGGTTCGCGGTGAACGGCGACCTCGCGAAGCTCACCGCCCTCACCATCGTCCTCGCGCTGGTGGCAGACTTCTTCCTGCTGCCGGCGCTTCTCATCTGGCTCGACAAGGGGAGACCTGCCATGCCGTCGAAGATCGCCACCGCCGCGGCCACCGCCCTCGTGCTGCTCGCGGTCGCGCCCGCCCTCGCCGAGACGCCCGAGGAGAAGGGCCTGCGGATCGCCGAGGAGGCCGACCGGCGCGACCTCGGCTTCGGCTCCTACACCGTCGAGGGCGAGATGATCCTGCGCGACGCCGCCGGCAACGAGAGCCTGCGCCGCTTCGAGAACATGGTGTGGGAGCGCCCGGACCGCTCGGTCGGCGATCTCGGCATCATCATCTTCTCGCGCCCGCGCGACATCCGCGGCACCGGGCTGCTGACCCATTCCGAGATCGAGCCGAAGGACGACGACCAGTGGCTCTACCTGCCGGCGGTGAAGCGCGTGAAGCGCATCTCGTCCTCCAACCGCACCGGCAAGTTCGTCTCGTCGGAGTTCTCCTACGAGGATCTCGGCAGCCAGGAGGTCGACGACTACGACCACAGGTGGGTCCGCGACGAGCCCTGCCCGGGCGCGGCCTCGCTCACCTGCCACGTCGTCGAGAGCTTTCCGCGCAACCCGAAATCCGGCTACTCCAAGCGCACGGGGTGGATCGACAGCGCCGAGTACCGGACCTGGCAGGTCGAGTTCCACAACCGCCGCGGCGATCTCGAGAAGGTGCTGACCTATGAGGGCTACAACGAGTATGCCGGGCAATACTGGCGCGCCGACAAGCTGACCATGGTCAACCTGCAGACCGGCAAGGAGACCGACCTGCTGTTCTCGAACTACGATTTCGGGGCGAGCCTCGACCTCGCCGATTTCGACCAGAGCCGCCTGCCGCGGCTGGCGCGCTAGGGGCGGGCGATGCCGGTGCTCCTCTTCGGCCGGTCGCGGGCGCGGCTCTGCTCGGCCAAGGTGTTCGCCGTGATCGCGCTCGTGATCGCGGCGATCGCCCTCTCGATCCCCTCGCGGGCCGAGGAGGCCTGGTGGCAGCCCGACTACACCGAGGTGTTCGGCGAGGTGGAGCTCGAGGGCACCGCCTTCTTCGAGGACCCGCAGTTCGACCGCCAGCGGCGCGACGACATCTCGGTCGCGCTCGAGGGCACCGCGCTCGCCGAGTGGAACGAGGGCGACACGGTCGCGACCTTCATCCCGTTCTACCGCTTCGACGTGCAGGACGACGCGCGCACCCATGCCGACATCCGCGAGATGAAGATCGAGCACACGCAGGGCGACTGGTCCGGCACCTTCGGCGTCGACCGCGTGTTCTGGGGCAAGACCGAGGTCGTCCGCCTCGTCGACGTCATCAACCAGACCGACCAGGTCGAGCGGATCGACGACGAGGTGCGCCTCGGCCAGCCGCTGCTGCGCCTCTCTCGGCTGACCGATCTCGGCGAGGTCGCGGTGTTCTACCTGCCCTTCGCGCGCGCCCGCACCCTGCCGGGGCCCGAGGGGCGGCTGCGGGGCGCGATCCCGTTCAACCTGAACGACCCCGATTTCGACGTCGCGGGCGGGCAGTGGGCGCCCTCCTTCGCGGTGCGCTACACCGGCATCTTCGGCGGGCTCGACCTCGGCCTCTCGGCCTTCCAGGGCGTCTCGCGCGACCCGGCGTTCCGGCTGGAGGCGGGGCGGCTCGTGCCGGTCTACGACCGCATCACCCAGGCCGGGATCGACGCGCAGTACACCTCGGGCGCCACGCTCTGGAAGCTCGAGGCGCTGGCGCGCGAGGGCCAGCGCAACGCCGATTTCGAGACCGAGACCTACGGCGCGATCACCGGCGGCTTCGAGCACACGCTCTTCCAGGTGTTCGACACCGAGGCCGATCTCGGCCTGATCGCCGAAGCCGCCTATGACAGCCGCGGCCCGGACGCGCTCACGCTCTTCGAGAACGACGTGATCCTCGGCACGCGGCTCACCCTCAACGACGTGCAGGACACCGCGCTGCTGCTGACCGCCTCGGTCGACGTCGAGGACGGGGCGACGAGCTTCCGCCTCGAGGGGGAGCGCCGGCTCGGCGCGCAGGTCTTCGCCGAGATCGAGGCGCAGGGCTTCCTCAACGCGTCCGACGACCCGCTCGACGCCGGCGTCGAGGACGACAGTTTCGTGCGGCTCAAGCTGACCTATTTCTTCTGAGACGGGGAGGGCAGCCGATGGCCGAGAGCGGGGAGCAGCCGAACACGCGGGACGAGATCCTCGCCCATGCGCACGCGCTGTTCTGCCACTACGGCTTCTCCAAGACCAACATGAGCGAGATCGCCGGGCGCTGCGGCATGTCGACGGCGAACCTCTACCGCTATTTCCGCAACAAGCAGGCGATCGGCCTCGCCGTGGTCGGCACCCATTTCGCCGACGCGCGCCGCGAGATCGAGGCCGCGCTCGCCGCCGCGGGGCCCGACCCCGAGGCGCGGATCCGCGCGATCCTGAGCGCCGGCGTGCGCCACATCGTCTCGGAGATGGAGGCGAACCCGCGGCTGATCGAGCTCGCCGACTTCGTGGCGGCCGACGAGGAGGGCTGGGCGCTGCTCCAGCGCTATTTCCGGTGGCGCCGCGCGCTGATCGTCGAGGCGCTCGAGGACGGCAACCGCAGCGGGCGGTTCGACGTCGCCGACCCCGAGCGGACCGCGATCGCCCTCCAGCACGCGGTCAAGGCGTTCAACCTGCCGTTCGCGCTCGCCCGCTGGCGCGACCGCGCGACCGTGATCCCCGAGTTCGACGAGGTGGTCGACCTCGTCTTCGCCGGCATCCGCGCCAAGGAATGAGCCGCGCCTCACGCGCGCCGACAACCGCGTGAGACGACAGATCGCGCAATTGACCGGCGCGGCGCCTTCGCCAATCTCACCGTGCAACGAGGGAGCGCGCGATGCTGACGGATCGGGAGATCGACGCCTGGGCGCCCGCGCCCCCGCCGGCCGAGGGCGCCGATCCGCGCGCGCCGCTCCGCGAGGCGCTGGCCGCGCAGGGGCTCGACGGGCCGACCCAGCTCGCGGGCCGCGCCTTCGCGATGGCCTGCGTCGCGCTCGAGATCACCCAGCGCTGCAATCTCGATTGCACCCTCTGCTATCTCTCCGAGACGGCGGAGGCGGTGCACGACCTGCCGATGCCGGAGCTCCGCCGCCGCATCCGCCTCGTGCGCCGCCATTACGGGCCCGGCACCACGGTGCAGGTGACGGGCGGCGACCCCACGCTGCGGCCGGCCGACGATCTCGAGGCGATCGTCCGCGCCATCCGGGCCGAGGGGCTGCGCTCGGCGCTCTTCACCAACGGCATCCGCGCGACCCGCGCGCTGCTCGTGCGGCTTGCCGAGGCGGGGCTCGACGACGTGGCCTTCCATGTCGACCTCACGCAGGAGCGCCGGGGCTACGCGAGCGAGGTCGCGCTCAATGCGATCCGCGAGGACTATCTCGCGCGGGCGCGCGGGCTCGGGCTGCGCGTGATCTTCAACACGACGCTGACCGAGGCGAGCCTCGCCGAGGTGCCGGCGCTCGCGGCGTGGTTCCGCGACCGGGCCGCCGAGGTCACCATGGCCTCCTTCCAGCTGCAGGCCGAGACCGGGCGCGGCGTGCTCGGCCGGCGCGGGGCGGGGCTCGGCCCCCGCGCGGTGATGGCGGCGATCGAGCGGGGCCTCGGCACGCCGCTCGACTTCGACGCGCTGTCCGCCGGGCACCCGGAGTGCAACCGCGCCGCGGCGATCGTCGCGGCCGGCCGCGCCACCGCGGCGCTCCACGACCGGGGGCTCCTCGCGCGGCTGCTCCCCGCGATGGCGGAGCACGACTGGAACGACGGCCGCGCCACCCTCCGCGCCGCCCTCGCGGCCTGCCTGCGGCGGCCGGGCATCGGGCTCCGCGCGCTCCGGCATGCCGCGCGGCTGGGGCTCGGCCTCGCGCCGGGGCTCCTGCGCGGGCGCCGGCCGCACCGGCTCTCGTTCATGATCCACGACTTCATGGACGCCGGCGCGCTCGACCGCGCGCGCTGCGAGGCCTGCGTCTTCATGACGATGACCGCGCGGGGCCCCGTGTCGATGTGCGTGCACAACGCGCGCCGCGACGCCCACGTCCTCGCGCCGGTGCCGCTCGGCGACGGGCGGCACTGGTACCCCGCCACCGGCACCGCGACGCCCGGCGCGCCGGCGCCGGTTCCCCCGAAACGCCAGAAGGGCCGTGCCCGCGCCGCGCTCGACGGGGCCGCCCGACCGACCGGAGACTGAGCCATGCGCCTCCTCGCGATCCTCGCCCTGATGCCCTTCATCCTCGGCGCTCTCGAGCGCGCCGCGATCCCCGATGTCGAGCTCGAGCACCCCGTCTGGCGCGAGCGCGACGGCGCCTCCTCCGAGACGGTCGACCACGGGGCGTGGGACGCGTTCCTCGCGCGCTACCGCTCGGTCGACGCGGCGGGCGTCGCGCGGGTCGACTACGCCGCCGTCACGCCGGAGGACGACGCGGCGCTCGACGCCTATCTCGCCGCGCTCCAGGCGACGGACACGCGCCGGCTCGCGGGGCCCGAGCAGCTCGCCTACTGGATCAATCTCTACAACGCCGCGACCGTCGATCTCGTGCTCGCCCACTACCCCGTCGAGTCGATCCGCGAGATCGAGGGCGGGCTCTTCGACACGGGGCCGTGGGACGAGGAGGTGGCGACGGTCCTCGACCGCCCGCTCAGCCTCAACGACATCGAGCACCGGATCATCCGCGCGGTGTGGGACGAGCCGCGGATCCACTACGCGGTCAACTGCGCCGCGGTCGGCTGCCCGGATCTCGCGCCCGAGGCCTATCGCGGCGAGCGGCTCGAGGACCAGCTGGCCGCCGCCGAGCGCGCCTATGTCAACGACCCCCGGGGCGTGCGGCTCGAGGACGGAGATCTCGTGCTCTCGAAGATCTGGTTCTGGTTCCGCGAGGATTTCGGGCCGGACGAGGCGGCGGTGCTGGCCCGGCTCCGGGGCGTCGCGGAGGGCCGCGCGGCCGAGGCGCTCGCGGGCCGCGACAGCGTCGATACCTACGCCTACGACTGGGCGCTCAACGATCGCTGACACCCCCCTTGCCATTCCCCGCCGCGGGCGCCAGAGCGGGGCGAGCGGCATCCCGGGGCGTGCGGAGGGAGCGATGGACGAGACGGCGGGCGATCCGCAGGCGGAGGCGGGCGGGGCGGCCATCGACCTCGAGGCGGTGGCCGAGGCCTACAACCGCGGGCTCGACCGCGAGCGCGCGGGGGACGTCGCCGGCGCCATCGCGGCGTTCCGGGAGACGCTGCGGCTCGACCCGCTCGACCGCGGCGGCGCCAGCCTGCGGCTCGCGGTGCTCGGCGGCGGCGCGGCGCCGCCCGCGGCCCCGCCGGACTATGTCGCCACGCTCTTCAACCAGAACGCGGCGAGCTTCGACGATACGCTGGTCGAGAAGCTCGGCTACGCGGTGCCGATGATGCTGCGCGAGACGCTCGACCGGCTCGGCCTGCCCCCGGCGCGCCGGCTGCTCGACATCGGCTGCGGCACCGGCCTCGTCGGCGAGAGCCTGCGCGACCGGGCCGACCACCTGACCGGGCTCGACCTCGCCGAGGACATGCTGGCGGAGGCGGCGGAGCGCGGCGCCTACCACGATCTCTATGTCGGAGAGGCGGCGCGCGTGCTCGCGCACTGGGCCGAGACCGGGATGGAGCCCTTCGACCTGATCGTCGCCTGCGACGTGCTGCCCTATGCGGGCGATCTCGGCCCGCTGATGGCGGGGATCGCCGGCTGCCTCGCGCCGGGCGGCCACGCGGCGGTGTCGACCGAGACGCTCCCGGAGGCGGAGATCGGCCCCGGCGGCTGGGCGCTCGGCGCGGGCCACCGCTACGCGCATTCCGAGGGGTATCTGCGCGCCCGGCTGGCGGCCGTGGGGCTCGCCGTCGTCTCGCTCGAGCCGATCGTGGTGCGCAGCCAGAACGGGCGGCCGGTGCCCGGCCATCTGGCGGTGGCGCGGCGGGGCTGATCCGGGGCCGGCGGGCCCCGCCCCGTCGACGGCGCGCCCGGCCGCCGGCGGCGTGCCGACCCGCCCACGGCCCGCCGGCCCCGGATCAGCCCCCGTCGCGCGAGACCTGGGCGATCCAGTCGGCGAGGTTGTAGCAGGTGGTGACGCGGGCGATCCGCCCGTCGCGGATCGCGAAGAAGGTGCCGGCGGGCAGGCGGTAGCTCTGCCCGCGCGCCTCGGGCAGCCCCTCGTCGGTCGCGAGATAGGTGCCGTCGACGACGAACTCGGCGGCGCCGCGCGTCCCGTCCTCCGCGACCATGACGACGATCTCCGACAGCGTCTCCCGGTAGCAGCGCGCCATGTGGGCGCAGAACGCCGCGAAGGCCGCCTTGCCATGGCGCGCCGTGCCCTGGTTGACGTCGTGGCGAACATCGTCGGAGAGGCAGGCGAGCATGCCCTCCGTGTCGCCGCGGTTGAAGGCGTCGAGATAGCGCTCGATCAGCCGGGCGGCGGTGTCGGTCATCGGGCGGTCTCCTTCCGCGCGTGGCGAGCGCCGCCGCCGCCCCGGCACCGCGCGCGCCGCGCCAGGGGCCGGCCGGCGGGCCGTGGGTGGGTCGG
>CAZWDE010000129.1:0-8521 GCA_964632555.1 uncultured Limibaculum sp. | reverse complement strand
TCACCGGGATCGACGTGATCGGGCCCTATCTCACCGAGATCAACGTGACCTCGCCGACCGGCATCCAGGAGCTCGAGCGCTTCGACGGCACCAATGTCGCGGGGCTGATCTGGGCGGCGATCGAGCGCCGCCACGGCGAGACGCGCGCGGCGGCCTGACATGCCCGATCCCGCCTGGCTTGTCGCGACGCGGGCGGCGGATCCCGGGCGGGATCCCGCCGCGGACCTCCGCCCCGCGACCCCGAGCATCGACCGTGATCGCCCGGTCCGTGTCGCGGCCTGCCACGCGACCGCCGAGGGTCCGGCGCTCCGCGGGCGCCAGCCGGGGAACGGCGCGCCCGGCGCCATGGGCCGCACGGCCGCGCATCTCGCGGTCACCCGGCGCCGCCCCGCGGCCACGGCCGTGCCGCGCCGGGCCGGGGCCAAGCTGTTCGTGCCCGGCGGCTCCGGCGTCACGGCGCGCGACCCGGCCGAGACGGGCGGCGACGGTGGTGTCAGAGAGGCGATCCGGCGACATCCCGCCCGATGCGGGGGCTGAGCCCGATGCCGCGAGTGACCGTCCCGGGCGGCGATCGCGTCGGCGCGCTCCGGCCGCATCGTCGCGCTCGCCACGGGGCCTAGCCGTGCCGCGCCTGCCGCTTCCGCTGCTCAACCTCGCGCTCCGGGGCGTGGTCAAGCCGCGGCTCGCGCGCGAGACCTCGGCGCTGGCGATGCGCCGGCGGCTCGAGACGACGGCGCGGATCGCCTTCCGCGCGCCGCCCGGCGCGGTGTTCGAGGAGGACCGGCTCGCGGCCGGCGGGCGCGAGGTGCCGGCGCTCCGCGGGCGCGTCGGCGCGCCGGCGGCAGGGCGCGTCGTCCTCTACCTCCACGGCGGCGCGTTCCTCGCGGGATCGCCGCGCACGCACCGGCATCTCGCAACGCGCCTCGCCGCGGCCGCGGGGGCCGAGGCGGTGATCCCGGACTACCGCCTCGCGCCGGAGCACGCCTTCCCCGCCGCCGTCGAGGACGCCCATGCCGCCTATGCCGCGCTCCTGTCGCGCGGGCATCCGGCGCGCGGGATCGCGCTCGCGGGCGACAGCGCGGGCGGCGGGCTCGCGGCGGCGGTGCTCCTCACCGCGGCGGCGGCCGGGCTGCCCCGGCCGGCCGCGCTCGTCGCCTTCTCGCCCTGGGCGGACATGACGGGCCGCGGGGCGAGCTACCGCGCCAACGCGCGCGCCGACGCCATGCTGCCCGCCGAGCGGCTCGCCGACGTGGCGGAGATGGTTCTGCAGGGCGCCGACGCCGCGGATCCGCGCGCCTCGCCGGCGCTCGGCCGCTTCGCCGATCCCCCGCCGGCGCTGATCTTCGCCTCGCGGACCGAGATCGTGCGCGACGACGCGATCGCCCTCGCCGAGGCGCTGCGCCGGGCGGGCGGCGAGGCGACGCTCCGGATCGAGCCGCGTCTGCCCCATGCCTGGCCGATCTTCGCGGGCCTGCTCGCGGCCGCCGACCGCACGGTCCGCGACGCCGGCGCCTTCCTGTCGCGGGCTCTCGGCGCCTGAGCGCGCCTCCTCGAGGCCCTCCGGCCTCTCCTCGGCGCGCGGAGCGCGCTCGTCGCCCGCGCGCCCGCTTCGCGGGCGCCGAGGAGCGGGCGACGGCCCGCGAGGAGGCGCCGTCAGCGGAGGGGGCGGCGCATCCGTCGGTGCGGCATGCCGGCGTCCATGAACTCGGCGCCCTCGGCGACGAAACCGAGCCGCTCGTAGAAGGCCAGCGCGTGGGTCTGGCTCTCGAGCCACGCCTCGCGGAGCGAGGGATCGGCGGCCAGCTCGTCGAGGATCGCGCGCACGAGCCGCGTCCCGAGCCCGGCGCCGCGCGCCTCCGGCAGCACGGCGACGCGCTGGATCTTGGCCCGGCCGTCGCCGAGCCGCGCCCGCGCCGTGCCGACCGCCCGGCCCTCCGTCTCGGCGATCCAGTGCCGGCAGTCGGGGTCGAGCCCGTCGACCTCGAGCGCCGGATCGACCCCCTGCTCCTCGACGAAGACCCGCCGGCGGATCGCGAGGCAGGCCGCGAGCTCCCCCGCCCCCGCGCGG
The DNA here is from genome assembly GCA_964632555.1 of uncultured Limibaculum sp. Taxonomy (GTDB): domain Bacteria; phylum Pseudomonadota; class Alphaproteobacteria; order Rhodobacterales; family Rhodobacteraceae; genus Thermohalobaculum. Next base: position 6,453 of record CAZWDE010000129.1, on the reverse strand, counting down.
CGGACCGCCGGCCGCGCGGCCTTCTCCGCGACCCCCGACCGCCCCTCGCGGCGCGCGAGCTCCCCGAGCACCGCCGCGAGCGGCACATCGCGGGCCGCGAGCATCACCAGGAGGTGGTAGAGCACGTCCGCCGCCTCGGCCGCGAGGCGCGCGCGGTCGCCCTTCACCGCCTCGATGATCGCCTCGACCGCCTCCTCGCCGAACTTCTCGGCGCATTTCTCGGGCCCCCGGGCCAGCATCCTCGCCGTGTGCGAGGTCTCCGGATCGGCGCCGCGCCGCGCCGCGATCGCCGCGGCCAGCCGGGTCAGCACGGCGGCGTCCTCCGTCACGGGCGCACCGGGATGCCGGCGCGGGCCATGTGCGCCTTCGCCTCGCCGATCGAGTGCTCGCCGAAATGAAAGATCGAGGCGGCGAGCACCGCCGAGGCGCGCCCCTCGCGCACGCCCGCGACGAGATGGTCGAGCGTGCCGACCCCGCCCGAGGCGATCACCGGCACCGGCACCCGGTCCGCCACGGCGCGGGTGAGGGCGAGGTCGAAGCCCGCCCGCGTGCCGTCGCGGTCCATCGAGGTCAGCAGGATCTCGCCCGCGCCGCGCGCCGCCATCTCCTCGGCGAAGGCGAGCGCGTCGAGCCCGGTCGCCTGCCGCCCGCCATGGGTGAAGACCTCGAAGCCCGACGGCGTGGCGCCGCCCGATTTCGCGTCGATCGCCACGGTGATGCACTGGCTGCCGAATTTCCCGGCGGCCGCCGAGACGAAGCCGGGGTCGCGCACCGCGGCGGTGTTGATCGAGACCTTGTCGGCGCCCGCCAAGAGCAGCGCCCGGATATCCTCGAGCGTCCGCACCCCGCCGCCTATGGTGAGCGGCATGAAGCAGCGCTCGGCGGTGCGGCCGACGACGTCGAGCAGGATCCCGCGGTCCTCGTGGCTCGCGGTGATGTCGAGGAAGCAGAGCTCGTCGGCGCCGGCGGCGTCGTAGACCGCCGCCTGCTCCACCGGGTCGCCGGCGTCGCGCAGGTCGACGAAGTTCACCCCCTTGACGACGCGCCCGTCCTTCACGTCGAGGCAGGGGATCACGCGAACCTTCAGCATCGCCGTCTCCTCAGGGCGAGCGCCACCGTCAGCGCGGCGAACCAGCCGAGGAGCGCGAGCCCCGCCGCCGGCACCGTGACGAGCGCCATCATGCCGAGGCCGGAGAGCCTCGCAAGGCTCGGGCCGATGTCGGCGCGGCCGAGCGCGCAGGGACGGTGAACCGTGATGTCGACGGTGCAGCCGAGGCCGGCGGCCGTCGCCTCGGCGGCGAGCCCGCCGAGGATCGGCGCCGCCCCGGCGACGAGGATGAGGCCGAGCGCCACGAGCCAGCCCCGCCAGCGGAAGGGCCGCTCAGCCGCGCTCACGGTCGGCCCTCCGGGCGCCCGCGCCCGGCGCCCCGGCCAGGAGGCGCTGCGCCTCGGCGGGGTCGATGCGCCCGTCGTAGAGGGCGCGGCCCGAGATGACGCCCCCAAGCGGCGCGCCCGAGGCACGGAGCGCGCGCAGATCGTCGAGCGAGGCGACGCCGCCGCTCGCGATCACCGGGATCGAGACCGCGCGGGCGAGCGCCGCGGTCGCCGCCACGTTGGGCCCCTCGAGCGCGCCGTCGCGGTCGATGTCGGTGTAGACGATGGCGGCGACGCCCGCATCCTCGAAGCGGCGCGCGAGGTCGACGGCCCCGATCTCGGTCGCGGTCGCCCAGCCCTCGACCGCGACGCGCCCGTCGCGCGCGTCGATCCCCACCGCGACGCGCCCGGGATGGGCGGTGGCCGACGCGCGCACGAAGGCCGGGTCGCGGACCGCGGCCGTGCCGAGGATCACCCGGGAGACGCCGCGCGCGAGCCAGGTCTCGAGCGTGGCGCGGTCGCGGATCCCGCCGCCGAGCTGCACCGGAACCGACACGGCCGCCAGGATCGCCTCCACCGCCGCGCCGTTGACCGGCCGCCCGGCGAAGGCGCCGTTGAGGTCGACCACGTGGATCCAGCGGCACCCCGCGGCGGCGAAGGCGGCGGCCTGCCCGCCCGGATCGTCGCCATAGACGGTGGCCGCCTCCATCGCGCCGCGCAGCAGCCGCACGCACTGGCCGTCCTTGAGGTCGATCGCCGGGAAGAGGTCCATGGCCGTGCCCTTAGCCGCCGGCCGGGCCGGCGGCAACCGCCTCAGCCGCCGGGCGCCGCCAGCGGCGCGTGGAACGGCAGGGCCGCGACCCGCGCCTCGATCCCGGCCACCATCGCGCGGTAGGCCGGGCTCTCGAGATCGCCGAAGCGGGCCTCGAAGGCCTCGCGCGCGAGGATCTCGGGCATTCCGTCGAAGCCCGCCACGACGTTCGCCTCGGCGTCGAGCCGGGCGATCAGCGCCGGCCAGCCCGCGAGCGGGGTCGTCATCAGCCGCTCGGCGAAGCGGATGCCCGAGAGGTTGGCCACCATGTCGGTGAAGTCGAAGCCGCCATGGGGCGTGTCGACCAGCTCCTTGAACTCGCCGATCGCGTGGGAGACGCCGACGGTGCTCGCGGCCTTGAGCGCGGCCGCGGTGAGGAAATGGCGGCGGGTGTCGACCCGCCCGGCCAGCGTCACGCCCGCGCAGTCGCGCCGCCAGCGGCCCGGATCGCCGTGCTCCCCGCCGGCGAGGCGTCCGACCACGAGGCGGAAGTCGCGCGCGCCGCAGACCCGCGTGAGCCCGAAGAGCGCCGCGGTCAGCTCGTGCGCCGCGCGGCCGGGGGCGGCGCGGGCGCGCACCGTCTCGAGCGCGAAGCGCAGATGGGGCAGGAAGGAGCCCGCGTCGGGCAGGCGCCCGGCGTCGATCTCGGCGCGAAACAGGCGGTAGTAGGCGTCGATCTCGCCCGCCGTCGGCATCGCGTCGCCGCGCACCAGCCCCGCGAGCCGCCGGACGAGCGATTTCCGCCCCTCGCCGTCGAGACGCACGGCGACCCGGACGCCGGCCGCGCCGACCTCCATCCGCGGCACCGCCGCCCGCGCGAGGCTCGCCGCGCCGCCGCCGAGCGCCCGGTCGGCGATCCAGGTCGCGGCGGCAAGGCTCGCTTCAGGCGGCAGCTCCAGACGTCCGACGCGGAGCCGGGCGAGCCGCGGTGCCCCGTCGAAAGGCGGCACGACCGTCTCGGCGTTCACCCAGCCGAGCGCGGCGAGGCCCGGGATCGGCGCCGAGAGCCGGACCCTGAGGCCCTCGGGGACCAGGTCGACCCCGCCGCGCAGCCCGGGGATCACGCGCGCGCCGAAGGCGAGCACGGCCCGCATCTCCTCGAGCGAGACGGCGATCTCGGGATCGTCGGCGGGGTTCTTGCTCACCCGGCGGAGCCGGCGCAGGAACCGCTTGGCCGTCTCGGCCCGCTCGGGCGTCGCGACCGCCGCGGGCGGCGCCGCGGGCGCGCCCTCGGTCACCGCCATCAGCAGCGCGACGGGCCCGAGCAGCACGCCGAGCGCCATGAGCTTGAGGGCCGTCTTCAGCATCGCGGGCTCCGCGCCGGATCGGGCGGAGCCTAGGCCGATCCGCCCCCCGCCGCCAGCCCTCCGGCTGCCCGCGCGGCCTCGACGCGGGCCGCCGCGGCGAGCCACTCGCGCAGCCGGCCCTCGGGGTCGTCGTGGCGGAGCACGTCGGTGACCACGCAGATCGTGTCGGCGCCGGCCTCCCACACCGCGCCGGCCCGTTCGACCGTCAGCCCGCCGATCGCGACGAGCGGGCGCCGGCCGACCCGGCGCTTCCACTCGGTCACCCGCGCGACGCCCTGCGGCGGGAAGCGCATCGCCTTCAGGATCGTGGGATAGATCGGGCCGAGCGCCACGTGGTCGGGCCCGAGCGCCAGAGCGCGCGCCAGCTCGGCGTCGTCGTGGGTCGACACGCCGAGGCGCAGGCCGGCGGCGCGCATCGCGCCGAGATCGGCCTCGGTGCAGGCGTCGAGATCCTCCTGCCCCAGATGGACCGCCGGCGCCCCTTCCTCGATCGCGAGCCGCCAGTGGTCGTTGACCACGAGGAGGCAGCGGTCGGCGCAATGGCGCCGCGCCGCCCGGATCTCGGCGCGGATCTCGGCCTCCGGGCGGTCCTTGACGCGAAGCTGCGCCATCCCGAGCCCCAGCGGCACGAAACGCGCCAGCCAGTCGGCCCGGTCGACGATCTGGTAGAAGGCAGGCAGGCCCGGCACCGGCGCCTCACTCGGTCCAGAAGGCGCGCCCGGCCACCGGCGTCGAGGGCTGGGCCATGTCGCGCGGCTCCATCGGCCCGGCCAGCCGCGCCCTGCGCCCGGCCTCGACCGCGCGCGCGAAGGCGCCGGCCATCGCCACGGGGTCCGCCGCCCGGGCGACCGCCGTGTTGAGCAGCACCGCGTCGAAGCCCATCTCCATCACCGTGGCGGCGTGCGAGGGCAGGCCCAGACCCGCGTCCACCACCATCGGCACGTCGCGGTGACGCGCCCGGAGCGCGCGCAGCGCATAGGGATCGCTGACCCCGCGCGCGGTGCCGATCGGCGCGGCCCAGGGCATCAGCACGCGGCAGCCGGCGTCGATCAGACGGTCGGCCACGCCCGCGTCGTCGGTCGTGTAGGGAAACACCTCGAAGCCGTCCGCCGCCAGCACCCGCGCCGCCTCGACGAGGCCGTGGACGTCGGGCGCGAGCGTGTCGTCGTCGAGGATCACCTCGAGCTTGATCCACGCGGTCTCGAACAGCTCGCGCGCCATCTGCGCCGTGGTGATCGCCTCGCGCGCCGTGCGGCAGCCGGCCGTGTTCGGCAGCACCGTCGCCCCGGTCTCGCGCACCAGCGTCCAGAAGGCCTCGCCGCCGCCCGTGGGCCCCGCGCCCTCGCGCCGCAGCGAGACGGTGACGATCTCGGCGCCGGCCTCGGCGATGGCGCGGCCGAGCACCGCGGGCGAGGGGTACTGCGCCGTGCCGAGCATCATCCGCGAGCGGAAGCGCCGGCCATAGAGGACGAGCGCGTCCTCGGGCGGCGTCTCGCCGTCCATCACCCGCCCTCCATCGGCCGCAGCACCTCGACCGCGTCGCCCTCGCCGAGCCGCGTCTCGGCGCGCGCCCCGCGCGGCACGAACAGGCCGTTGACCGCCGTCGCGACCTGGGCGTCGGGCAGGCCCATCTCGGCGAGGAGCCCCGCGAGCGTCTCCGTGCCGCGGCCGTTGCCCAGATCATGCGGTTTGCCGTTGAGCCAGATCCTCATCCATCACCTCCGGGAAGTGGGTCCCGTCCAGCAGGTGCTCCGCGGCGCGGCGCGCGAGCCCGGGCGCGCAGAGAAAGCCGTGCCGGAACAGCCCGTTGACGCAGAGCCGGCCGGCGCGCCAGCGCAGCTTCGGCCGGTTGTCCGGGAAGGCCGGGCGGCGGTCGGCGCCGAGCTCGAGGATTTCCGCCTCGCCGAAGCCCGGGTGGAGCGCGTAGGCGCTGCCCAGAAGCTCGAGCGCCGAGCGCAACGTCGCGGGGCCGGCCCGGTCGCTCTCGATCTGCGTCGCCCCGATGACGTAGACACCGCCCCCCCGTGGAACAAGGTAGAGCGGCCAGCGCGGATGCAGCAGCCGGACGGTGCGGGCGATCCGCACATGCGGCGCGCGGATCAGCGCCATCTCGCCGCGCACGCCGCGGAGATCGGGCATGAGGTCGCGCGCGGCGAGCCCACGGGCATCGATCCGCGGCCCGCCCGGCTCGTCGGCCGGCACGGCGCGCCGCTCGAAGCGCACGCCGCGCGCCGCGAGCCTCTCGCGCAGGCCCGCGAGCGCCGCCCGCGCGTCGAGATGGCCCTCGCCCGGGAAGAAGAGCCCGGCCGGGAAGCGCCCGCCGAGCTCGGGTTCCAGCTCGGCGACGCGGCCCGCCTCCAGCTTCTCGCGGTTCGCGGTGCGCGCGGCGAAGCGGCGGAGCTCGGCGGCGTCGCGCGGATGCGCCACCACCAGCGTGCCGCGCATCGCCGGATCGGCCACCCGCCGCCAGAAGGCGATGCCCTCGGCCCCCAGCTCTCCGATCACCGGCTCGGCCGCCTCCATCTCGCAGTCGGGCGCCAGCATCCCGCCCGCCCACCACGAGCAGCAGGTGGCGTCCGGCCCGTCCGAGGCGGCGACGACCGTCACCTCAGCGCCCTGCTCGGCCAGCTCCCAGGCCGCGCAGAGCCCCGCGACCCCACTGCCGATCACCTCCACGTGCGTCACGCGGCGCCCCCTCGCCGCTCCGGCGCGGTCGGGCCGGCGGCTCCGGGCGGGCGGGCGGGCGGGGGAGGCGGCGGCTCGGCCGCGCCCGCCATCCCGCTCACCGTCAGTCATCGCGCGTCTCCGCCTCGGGCACGTAAAGCCGCCCGCCCATCTCGCGGAACCGCTCCGACATCTCGGCCATGCCCCGGTCCCGGTCGTTCAGCCGCGCCGCATAGTCCCGCACGTCCTGGCTGATCTTCATCGAGCAGAATTTCGGCCCGCACATCGAGCAGAAAT
>CAZWDE010000128.1:0-8538 GCA_964632555.1 uncultured Limibaculum sp. | reverse complement strand
CTGACCGCGCTCTCGAACCAGGCCTTCGCGCTCTCGCCGCAGTCGGGCAACGTGTTCCTGCACGACGCCAACACCGGCCCCGTCGGCTCGATCGAGAGCTTCGCCCTGCAGCAGTCGACCGTCGACGTGGCGCGCGAGCTGACCGACCTGATCGCCACCCAGCGCGCCTATTCCTCGAATGCCACGGTGATCCAGACGGTCGACGAGATGCTGCAGGAGACCACCAACATCAAGCGCTGACGCCACCGGACCCGGGAGCCCGCGGATGTCGATCTCGAACGCCCTCAACAACGCGCTCTCGGGGCTGCGCGCGAACGGCCGGCTCGCCGACGTCACGGCCGGCAACCTCGCCAACGCGCTGACCCCGGGCTACGGGCGCCAGTCGGTCGATCTGGCCGCCTCGATCACGGGCACGCAGGGCACCGGCGTCCGCGTGAGCGGCATCGCCCGCGCGCTCGACCCCGAGCTTTCGGCCGCCCGGCGCATGGCCGACGGCGACCTGGCCGAGCGCACCGCCACGTCGCAGGGGCTCGTCACGCTCGAGAGGGCGATCGGCGGGCTCGGCGACGCCGACAGCCTCGGCGCGCGCCTCGCCGCCTTCGAGCGCGCCCTCCTCCAGCTCGGCGAGACGCCCGAGAGCGCGCCGCGCCAGACCGCGGCGGCCGAGGCGGCGCGCGACCTCGCGACCGCCTTCAACGACGCGGCCGGCGCGACGCTCCGCCTCCGCCAGGAGACCGACATCGCGATCGGGCGCACCGTGGCGGAGACCAACGCCGCCCTCGACGAGATCGCGCGGCTCAACCGCCGCATCCAGGTGGCGACCGCCGCGGGGCGCGAAACCGCGCCGCTGATCGACGAGCGCGAGCGCCAGATCGACAGGGTGGCGCAGGCCCTGCCGATCCGCGAGGTCCGGCGCGACGACGGCGTCGTCGAGCTGATGACCCGGGAAGGGATCGGCCTCGTCGACATCCGCGCCCAGCAGCTCGACTACAGCGTGACGCCGGTCTACGAGCCGGGACTGGCGCTCGGCGGCCCGGGAACCGTGAGCGGCCTCTCGCTGCGCGGGATCGACGTGACCCCGGGCGCCGGCGGCCCCCAGCGCATCGAAGGCGGACGCCTGGCCGGCCTCTTCGCGCTCCGCGACCGCATCGCCCCCGAGATCGAGGCCCGGCTCGACGGTCTCGCGGCCGATCTCGCCGCACGGCTCGGCGACCCCGCGCTCGACCCGACGCTCGCGGCGGGAGATCCCGGGCTCTTCACCGACGGAGCCGGCGCCTTCGCGCTCGCGAACACGACCGGCTTCGCCGCACGGGTCGCGCTCAACCCGGCCGTCGATCCGGCCACGGGCGGCGACCCGGCCCGGATCCGGGACGGCATCAACGCCGGCGCACCGGGCCCGGCATCCGACGACACCATCATCCGGGCGTTGGCCGACGCCCTCGCGGCCGAGACCGACGCCGCGCTTCCGCCCGCGGTTCCCGGCATCTCGGGCCGTCTGTCGCTCGCCGGCCGGATCGACGCCGTCGTCGAGATCCTCGCCACCGACCGCGTCGTGGAGGAGGCCGAGGTCGCCGCTCTCGGCACGGCGCGGGAGGCGCTCGCGACAGAGGAGGCGACGGCGCTCGGCGTCGATACGGACGACGAGCTCGCCCGCCTGATCCAGATCGAGCAGGCGTACGCCGCCAACGCTCAGGTCATCCAGACGGCGGCCCGCATGCTCGATGAATTGCGGAGGATCCAGTGACCACGAGCCCCATCGGTTTCCCCGCCGACCGGACCGGCTTCCTCCTCGCGAACCTTCTCGACCGGTTGCAGGACCGCGCCGAGGCACGGCGGGTGGAGGCCGTCACGGGGCGCCCGGCCGATCCCGCCGCGGCGCTCGGCGGCCGGGTCCGCGAGCCGCTGGAGATCGACCGCGCGCTCGCCGACATTGCGGCCTATCGCGAGGCGATCGCCGTGACCGAAACCCGCGCCGCCGCCGCGCAGTCGGCGATCGACGCGATCCGGGCCCTCGTCGACGAGGTGGCCGGTCAGGCGACGATCGCGTTGCAGAACGGCGCAGCGAACGGTCTCGAGACCATGAGCGCCCTCGCGGGCGACGCGCTCAACCAGGTCGTCGCCGGGCTGTCGACGCGCGTCGGCGGGCGGGCGGTCTTCGCCGGAGACGCGGGGGACCGGACCCCGCTCGTCGATGCCGGAAGCCTGCGCGCCGAGGTCGTGGCGCTGATCGAAGCCGCGCCGGACGCGACCGCGGCCGCCTCGGCGACCGCAACCGCCTTCACCGCGCCGGGCGGGCTCTTCGAGACCGCGCTGTATCTGGGCGGCACCGGCGACGCGCCAGCCGCGGAGATCGCCGAGGGCGAGCGCGTCGCGTATCAGGTGCGGGCCGATGCGCCCGTGTTCCGCAGCCTGCTCTCCGGCCTCGCCACGCTGTCGGCGGCCCACGATCCGGCGGTCGCGCTCGCCGAGGAGGATCGGCGAGCGCTCGCGGAAGGCGCGCTCGCGGATTTGCGGAACGCCGTCGACCCGCTCAACCGGCTGGCAGCGGGGATCGGCATTGCCGAGGCGCGCATCGAGACGGTGAAGGCGCGGCACGTCGCCGAGGAGACGGCGCTCACCCGCGCGTTCAACGAACTGGTGGGAGCCGACACGCTCACGGCCGCCGCCGATCTTCAGTCGACCGAAAGCCAGCTCGAGATCCTGTTTCTCACGACCGCGCGGCTCTCCGGCCTGTCGCTCGCGACCTTTCTCCGGTGAGGATGGGCCGGATGCGCTGCCTCGCTGCCGTCGTCTGTCTGGTGCTCCTCGAGATCGCCGGCGCCCGGGCGGCTCCCCGGATCAAGGACCTCGTGGAGGTCGAGGGGGTGCGCGGCAACGATCTCGTGGGCTACGGTCTCGTGGTCGGCCTCTCGGGAACCGGCGACAGCATCCGAAACGCCCCGTTCACCGAGGAAGCGCTGGTCAATCTCCTCGAGAGGCTGGGCGTCAACGTGTCGGGCGAGCAGTTCCGGCCACAGAACGTGGCGGCGGTGATCGTCACCGCCACCCTGCCGCCCTTCGCCCGGGCGGGCAGCCGGATCGACGCCACGGTCTCCGCGATCGGCGACGCCGACAGCCTGCTCGGCGGCACCTTGGTGATGACGCCGCTCAACGCCGCGGATGGCGAGATTTACGCGGTCGCACAGGGTCCGATCCTCGCCGGCGGCATCAACGCGCAGGGCGACGCGGCGCAGACCCAGATCGGCGTGCCGACCTCGGGCTCGATCCCCGGCGGGGCGCGCATCGAGCGCGAGATCCCCTTCGTGTTCTCGGAGATCGGGCGGCTGCGTCTCGCCCTCCGCGAGCCCGACTTCACCACCGCCGCCCGGATCGAGCGCGCGATCAACGCAGCCCTGGGGCGTCCGATCGCCCGGATGGACGACGCCGGAACCGTGGCGCTCGACCTCGCCATGGCGGGCGGGCGTCCCGCAGCGCTGATCGCCCGGATCGAGGCGATCGAGATCCGTCCGGACCGCAAGGCGCGCGTGGTCATCGACCAGCGGTCCGGCACCATCGTGCTCGGCGCCGACGTGCGGATCAGCCGCGTGGCGGTCGCCCAGGGCAACCTCGCGATCCGCGTCGCCGAGACCCCGCTCGCCGTGCAGCCCAACCCCTTCGCCGAGGGGGAAACGGTGGTGGTGCCCCGCACCGACATCCAGATCGAGGAGAACGACCAGAACCGCCTCGCGCTCGTCGAACAGAACGTGACGCTCGCCGACCTCGTGGACGGGCTCAATGCCCTCGGTGTCGGCCCGCGCGACATGATCGACATCCTGAAGGCCATCAAGACCGCCGGCGCGCTGCACGCGGAGCTGATCGTCCAGTAGCCCCTCAGCGCTCGAAGATCGGATCCGGAACCGCCGCGTCCTCGAGCCCCAGAAGGCGCCAGCTGCGGGCCATGTGCTCGGGCAGCGGGGCCGCGAATGCGAGCGGGGCGCCGGTCGTCGGGTGGGCGAAGGCGAGCTGGGCGGCGTGGAGATGAAGCTTGCGGCTGAGCCCGCCGCCGAGGCCCGCGCCCCAGCCGTCGCCACGGTTCTCCTGGCCGCGGCCGCCATACTTTCCGTCGCCCGCGATCGGGGTGCCGAGCGCCGCCATGTGCGCGCGCAGCTGGTGCGTGCGCCCGGTCACCGGCCTGAGCGCGACCCAGGCGCAGCGCCCGCCCACCTGCTCGATCACCCGGTAGTCGGTGACCGCGTGCCGCGCGCCGTCGGTTTCACCGACCGCGTCGGGATGCAGAACCGTCATCTTCTCCCCGCCGGCCCCGGCGGCCTTGACGAGGCCATATCGGACGGTGCCCGCCGATGGCCGGGGCCGCCCGGCGACCAGCGCGTAGTAGATCTTCTCGACGTCCCGCCCCCGGAAGGCGCGCGCGAGCGCGACCGCGGCCGCGCCGGTGCGCGCGAGGACCAAGAGCCCCGACGTGTCGCGGTCGAGCCGGTGGATGAGGCGCGGGTCGTCGTCGCGGTCGAAGCGCAGCGCGGGAAGCAGGTCGCCGAGATGGCGGGTCTGCCCGCTGCCGCCCTGCACCGCGAGCCCCGGCGGCTTGTCGAGAACGATCAGGTGATCGTCGCGAAACACGACCCGGGCGCGGATCGCCTCGGCGTCGCCCTCGGGAAGCGCCGGGGACGGCCGCGCGGCGGGCGAGGGCGGATCGGCCAGCGGCGGCACGCGGACCACCTGGCCGGGCGCCACCCGCGTGGAGCCGGAGGCGCGCGCCCCGTCGACCCGGATCTCGCCGCGCCGGCAGAGGCGCTGGATCCGGCCGTGCGCGAGATCGGGGAAGCGCCGCCGCAGCCAGCGGTCGAGCCGCTGCTCGCCCTCGTCCTCGGCCACGGCGAGATGGCGAACCCCGCTCACGGCGCCAACACCCGCCGACCGAGGACGAGCCCGAGCCACAGCCCGCCGACCGACAGCGCCACCGAGCCGAGCATGTAGCCGAGCGCGGACAGCACCCGCCCGCGCTCCAGCAGGAACACCGCGTCGAGCGAGAAGGCGGAGAAGGTGGTGAACCCGCCGAGCACGCCGGTCATCAGCAGGGGGGCCAGCCGGCCATAGCTGCCGGGCAGGCGCTCGATCAGCAGCACGGCGAGAAGGCCCATCGCGGCGGAACCCGCCACGTTCACGCAGAGCGTGCCCCAGGGAAACCCCGGATAGCTCCGCCCGAGCCAGACGACCGCCAGATGTCGGAGGCCGGCGCCGACAGCGCCGCCGATCGCCACGGCCGCGAGATTGGCCATCACGACGCGCGCTCGTTTCGCAGCTTCTCGAAATAAGCGAGCCGCCGCGCCATCTCGCGCTCGAAACCCCGCTCGACCGGTCGATAGAGCTCGGGCCGCTCCATGCCGTCCGGCAGATAGGCCTGCCCCGAGAACCCGTCCGGCGCGTCGTGGTCGTAGGCGTAGCCGCGCCCGAAACCCTGCTCCTTCATCAGCCGCGTCGGCGCGTTGAGCACGTGCGCGGGCGGCGGCTCCGAGCCGGTCTGCGCGGCCAGCGACCGGGCCGCGCCATAGGCCCTGTAGGCGGCGTTGGATTTCGGCGCGAGCGCGAGATAGAGGCAGGCCTCGGCGAGGGCGAGCTCGCCCTCCGGGCTGCCGAGGCGCTCGAAGACCTGCCACGCCGCGAGGCAGCGCGCCGGCGCGTCGGGGTCGGCGAGGCCGATGTCCTCGATCGCCATGCGGGTGAGGCGGCGCGCGAGGTAATGCGGGTCCTCCCCGCCCTCGAGCATCCGGGCGAGCCAGTAGAGCGCCGCGTCGGGGTCGGAGCCGCGCACCGCCTTGTGCAGCGCCGAGATCAGCCCGTAATGCGCGTCGCCGGCCCGGTCGTAGACCGCCGCCCGCCGCCGCAACCGCCGGCCGAGCTCGGCCGCGTCGACGGGCCCGGGTCCGAGGAGCGCGGCCTGCTCGGCCAGCGTGAGCAGCGCGCGCCCGTCGCCGTCGGCCATCGCGATCAGCGCCGCCCGCGCGCCGTCCGCGATCGGCAGCGGCCCGATCTCGGCCTCGGCGCGCGCGAGCAACGCCGCGAGCGCGTCCTCGCCGAGCCGGTGCAGCCGCAGCACCTGCGCGCGCGAGAGCAGCGCCGCGTTGAGCGCAAAGGAGGGGTTCTCGGTGGTCGCGCCCACCAGCACCACCGTGCCGGCCTCCATATGCGGCAGGAAGCCGTCCTGCTGCGCCTTGTTGAAGCGGTGGATCTCGTCGACGAAGAGGAGGGTGCCCTGCCCCGCCGCGCGGCGCCGCTCGGCTGCCTCGAAGGCGCGCCGGAGATCGGCCACGCCCGAGAAGATCGCGCTCAGCTGGGTGTAGGCGAGGCCCGCCTCCGCCGCGAGCAGGCCGGCGATCGTCGTCTTGCCGCTGCCGGGCGGGCCCCAGAGGATGATCGAGCCGAGCCGTCCGGCGGTCAGCATCGCCGCGAGCGGGCCGTCGGGCCCCAGCAGATGCTCCTGGCCCACCACCTCGGAGAGGCGCCGGGGCCTCAGGCGATCGGCCAGCGGATGGGGCACGCCGCCCGCGGACCCGGTCTCGTCGGGGCGCTCGAACAGGTCGCCCACGCTCAGCCGCCGATCTGGATGGTGCCCCGCTGGCCGTCCCGCTCGAAGGCGAGCACCAGCCGCCCCTCGGCGACCGCGCGGTCGATCGCGCGCGGCAGGTCCGGGGCGCGCTCGAGGGGCCGCCCGTTGGCCGCCAGCACCAGATCGCCGGGGCGCAGACCGAGCCGCCGCGCCGGGCCGGCCACCCGGGTGACGAGCACGCCGCGCGCGCCGAGCGGCAGATCGAACTCGTCGATCACGGCGGGATTGACGCTCAGGACACCGAGCCCGGCGAGGAGGCCGCGCTCGATCCGGGTCGGCTCGCGCGGCGGAACCTCGGGGGCGGGGGCGAGCGCCACGCGTGCCTCGGCCCGGCGGCCGTCGCGCAGATAACCGATGCGGGCCTCGCGCCCGGTGCCGAGCGTGGCGGCGCGGAAGTCGAGCTCGGCGGCGCTCTCGACGGGATCGCCCTCGAGCGCGACCACGACGTCGCCGGGCTCGAGGCCGGCCGCCGCGAGCGGGCTTTCGGGGTGCAGATCGTCGATCAGCAGGCCCTGCGGCTGCGCGAGCCCGAGGGCGGCCGCGAGCTCGCCGTCCACCGTCTGGCCGCGGAGGCCGAGCCAGGGCCGCGCGAGCTCGCGCTCGCCGGCCTGCGCCGCGTCGAGCACGCGCGCCACCAGATTGGCCGGCACGGCGAAGCCGATGCCGTTGGAGCCGCCGGACCGCGAGAGGATCGCGGTGTTGACGCCGATCAGCCGGCCCGAGAGGTCGACCAGCGCGCCGCCGGAATTGCCCGGGTTGATCGCCGCGTCCGTCTGGATGAAGTAGCCCCCCGGCATCCGCCGCGAGCCGGACCGCGCGAGCCCCGAGACGATGCCCGACGTCACGGTCTGACCGACGCCGAAGGGGTTGCCGATCGCGAGCACCAGATCGCCGACCTCGACCGTGTCGCTGTCGCGCATCTCGAGCGCGGGCAGGTCCGCCGCGCCCTCGAGCGCGAGGACCGCGAGGTCGGACTCCGCGTCGGCGAAGATCACGCGCGCCTCGAACTCCCGCCGGTCGGTCAGCACCACGGTGATCTCGTCGGCCCCGCCGACCACGTGATGGTTGGACACCACGATGCCCGACGGATCGAGGATCACGCCCGAGCCGAGCGAATTCTCGATCCGCCGTCGCCCGGGCAGGGCGCGAAACATGTCGCCGAAGAACTCGCGGAAGAAGGGATCGTCGGCGAACGGGCTCACCCGCCGCTCGACGAGCTTGCGGGTGTAGATGTTGACCACGGCCGGCGCCGCGCGGCGCACCACCGGCGCGAAGGAGAGCTGGATCTCGGCGCGGCTCTCGGGCACCGCGCGGGTTTGCGCGATGCGCACGGGCTCGGCCGGGCCCGCCTCGGGCGCGGTGGGCCGCGGCGCGCAGGCGGAGAGGGCGGCGAGAAGGAGAAGGGCGCGGAAGATCATCGGGCTCGTCCTCGACTGCCTCCCAAAGCTAGGCGCGGGACGGCCCCGCGCAAAGCCCCCGTCAGTCCTCCGCGGCCTCCTCGGCGGCGAGGCGCTCGCGGTCGGCCCGGCCCTTGGCCTCGGGGTCGCGCTCGACGAACTCGATGATCGCCATCGGCGCCATGTCGCCGTAGCGGAAGCCCGCCCGGAGGACGCGGGTGTAGCCGCCCGGCCGCTCGCGGTAGCGCTCGCCGATGGTGTCGAAGAGCTTCTTCACCGGCGCCTCCTGCCGGATCCGCGAGAGCACCAGCCGCCGGGCGTGCAGGTCGCCGCGCTTGGCCAGCGTCACCAGCTTCTCGACATAGGGGCGCAGCTCCTTGGCCTTGGGGAGCGTGGTCTTGATCTGCTCGTGCTCGATCAGCGAGCACGCCATGTTGGCGAGCATCGCCTTGCGGTGCTCGTGCGTGCGGTTCAGCTTGCGGTAGCCGTTGCCGTGGCGCATGGGTCGGGTCTCCGTCTACGGGGTTTATGCTTTGT
>CAZWDE010000127.1:0-8560 GCA_964632555.1 uncultured Limibaculum sp. | reverse complement strand
ACCTTGGCCATGGTGAAGGTCTTGCCGGTGC
Source organism: uncultured Limibaculum sp. (assembly GCA_964632555.1). Taxonomy (GTDB): domain Bacteria; phylum Pseudomonadota; class Alphaproteobacteria; order Rhodobacterales; family Rhodobacteraceae; genus Thermohalobaculum. Next base: position 8,529 of record CAZWDE010000127.1, on the reverse strand, counting down.
CGGTGGCGCCGAGCAGCACCTGGTCGCGCTCGCCGGTCTGCACGCCCTCGGACAGCTCCGCGATGGCGCGCGGCTGGTCGCCGGCGGCGTCGTACTGGGTGTGCATCACCAGCCGCTGGCCGCCCTCGAGCTTGTCGCCCGGCTGGCGGCGCTGCGGCACGGTGACGAGCGTGTCGGTCATGCTCTCGCCCTCCGCTGGTAAGGGGCAGATAGCCGCGGCGCCGGCGCTGTCCAAGAGCGCCCGGGCCCGCGGCGATCATGGCGGGATCATGTCGCCCGCTTGGTCTTTTTTCGGCAACCGCTGCCGCGGCCCATTGACCCAAATCCGATCCCGAGGCATACACGAGGGGCAAGCAGCGAAGCGTCGTCGGCCCGGTGCGACACCCACCCCACCCTCGCTCCCTGCATCGGGTCGACGGCGTGATTTCCCCAACAGTTCAGGCGGTTGCACCGCGGCGCCATGTCTCGTGCGCCGCCCTTGCGCGCGGCCGCCCGCCGGCGCGATAACGCGTCGAGGCAGCCGAGGGAGCGAGCGATGCAGGCGCGAATCTACCAGCCGGCGCGCAGCGCGATGACCAGCGGGCAGGCGAACACCAAGGGCTGGGTGCTCGAATTCGCCCCCACCGAGCAGCGCCGGATCGATCCGCTGATGGGCTGGACCGGCTCGGGCGACACGCGGCGCCAGGTGCGCCTGCAGTTCGAGACCCGCGACGCGGCGATCGACTACGCGACGCGCCACGGCATCCCCCACGTCGTCGAGGAGGCGAAGCCCCGCCGGCCCAACCGCCGCCCGATGGGCTACGCGTCCAACTTCGCCCACAATCGCCGGGGAAACTGGACCCACTGAGCCGCCCGCGCTAGGCACGCGGCCGGGGCTCGCGTGGAGGGGCGTGATGACGGCGACGACTGACCGGCCGGCGATCCATCCGGTCATCCTGTGCGGCGGGTCGGGCACGCGCCTCTGGCCCGCCTCGCGGCGATCCTATCCCAAGCAGTTCTGCCCGCTGATCGAGGGCGGCTCGCTCTTCGAGCGCACGCTGGGGCGGATCCGGGGCGAGGGCTTCGCCGACCCGGTGCTGCTGACGCATCAGGACTTCCGCTTCGTCGTCGCCGAGCAGCTGGGCGCCACCGGCGGGCGGGCGAGCCGGATCGTGCTCGAGCCCGACGGGCGCAACACCGCGCCCGCGGTCTGCCTCGCCGCCCTCGAGGTCGCCGCGCGCGACGCCGACGGGCTGCTGCTCGTGCTGCCCTCGGACCATCTGCTCGCGGACGCGGCGGCGTTCCGCGCCGCCGTCCTCGCCGGGGCGCCGGCCGCGGCCGAGGGGCGGCTCGTCACCTTCGGCATCCGGCCCGACCGGCCCGAGACCGGCTACGGCTATCTCGAGCTCGCCGCCGCGCCCGAACCCGGCCCGCAGCCCTTCCTGCGCTTCGTCGAGAAGCCCGACGCCGCGCGCGCCGCCGAGATGCTGGCCTCGGGCCGCTATCTCTGGAACTCGGGCATGTTCCTCTTCTCGGCCGCGGCGATCCTCGCCGCCTTCGAGGCCCATGCGCCGGAGATCCGCGCGGCCTGCGCCGCGGCGCTGGCCGGCGGGCGCGAGGATCTCGACTTCTTCCGCCCGGCCGCGGAGCCCTATCTCGCCTGCCCCGACATCTCGATCGACTACGCGATCATGGAGCGCGAGCGCGGCATGGTGGTGCCGCTCGACGTCGGCTGGAACGATCTCGGCTCGTGGCGCACCGTCTGGGCCGAGAGCGCGCCCGACGCCGACGGCATCGCCACCACCGGGGCGGTCACGGCGATCGGCTGCCGCGACACGCTGCTGCGCGCCGACCACCCGGACATCCGCCTCGTCGGCATCGGGCTCGAGCGCATCGTCGCGGTCGCCACCGGCGACGCGGTTCTGGTGGCCGACATGGACCGCAGCCAGGAGGTCAAGGAGGCGGTGGCGCTGCTCAAGGCCGAGAACGCCGAGCAGGCGACCGACTTCCCGCGCTGCTACCGGCCGTGGGGCTGGTACGAGCGCGTGGCCCACGGCCACCGCTTCCAGGTCAAGCAGATCATGGTGAAGCCCGGCGGCATCCTCTCGCTCCAGTCGCACCACCACCGCGCCGAGCACTGGGTGGTGGTGGCCGGCACCGCCAAGGTGACGGTCGGCGAGGAGGTGCGGCTGCTCGGCGAGAACCAGTCGGTCTACATCCCGCTCGGCGCGGTCCACCGGCTCGAGAACCCGGGCAAGCTGGAGCTGCACCTGATCGAGGTGCAGTCCGGCGCCTATCTCGGCGAGGACGATATCGTGCGCTACGAGGACATCTACGCCCGCGCCTGACGTAGGGTGCGCGACGGTCCGGGAGCCCGCGCCCGCTCCGGGACCGTCGCTCGATCACCGCATCAGCCCGAAGTCGCGAGCGCGTTCATCTTCTCGGCGCGCTTGACCTTCGCGGCGCGCTTCTTGCCCTCGGCCTTCTCCACCGCCTTCTCCCACGCGGTCATCGGCGCCTTGAGGCCGGTCTCGCAGGTCTCGAGCTTGCCCTTCAGCTGCTCGGCCTTCTGCTTGGACTTGTCGTCCTTCCTCTTCTCGAGGCACTTCAGCGTCTGCTGCATGCTGGCGAGCTTGGCGAGCTTTTTGCCGACCTTCTGGCTGGACGTCTCGAGATCCGTCTTGCGCTGCTTCTCGCACTCGAGATCGGTCCCGAAGCTCGACTCGAGCTTGGCCGCGGCGCCCTCGCCCTCGGCGATCTTCTTGTGGTCGCTCTCCCAGCGCTTCAGGTTGCCCTGGACCGTGCTGTCGTTCTGGCCCCTGTAGGTCTTCCAGTCCGGCCCACGTCCCTGACCCTTGCCCTGCGGATCGACGTTCGGGGTATCCATGACGGGCGTGTTCATGTCGCTTTCCTTCTATGGATTTGAGAATATCGTGCCGGGCGGATCAGATCGCCTTCACGGCTTCGGCCTTTGCCACCGTCGACGGGATCGCCGAGCCATTGTATTCTTCCACGAGGCCGACCTGCTTCTTCCAGATCATGGTGGCCTGTTTGGAGTTGTTCGCGAGCTGGGCGTGAAGCTGCTTCTTCTTGTCCTCGCCGGCGCCGTTCCTGTCGGCGTTCGCGAGATAGGCCTCGTTCTTCATGGCCTCGCCGATCGGCTTCTGGTGCGCCGCGTGGTTGGCCTTGTAGGAGTTGCGGATGCGGAGGTTCTCGGCGCGCTGCTTGCAGAACACCTGCTTGGTGGTCGCCGCGTTCCCCTTCGCCGTGTTGAAGGTGTCGATGCGCTCGTCCACCGCCTTCATCGCCGCGCTCGTCTTCTTGGTGACCTCGGCGGCCTTGGCCTTGTAGTCCGTCGCCATCTCTGTTCTCCAAGTTCTGGGTCAAAAGACTTATAAAATGGCGGGCCTGCGCCCTCCCGCGGTCGAAAATTGCCGTGGTGCTGTTGACGTGGGGGCATCGGACGCGAATGTGAAGGCCCCGCCGCGGCTTTTTTTCAAGTCGTTGCGCGCGCGGCGCCGTCGCGCCCGGCCCGCCCCGAAACCGCCGCAGTCCGGCCATCAGGGAAACGAACTTGCGAGCCGAAGCCGCTTGGCGATCACGTTCATGCGAAAGTGCTTCCGAAGTCGCAAGGTCGCGTTCTATGTTGGATCGGGTTCGGGCGGCCGCGCATTTCGGCGGAGTTCAGCGGTCCGCGGCGGCCGGCCGATTGCCCACCCTTTGACTGATAAAAAGGAAGATAACTTATGACAAAACATACGGTCATGGACGTCAAGACCGTCGCGATCAGCACGTCCGGTCTCAAATACGTCAAGCCGCCGCAACTGTCCTTCAAGATCGAGATCGAGCTCGACAAGAAGATGGACAAGGCCACGACGAAAGACCCGCTGCTGCAGCAGGAATTCAACGCGGCGGCCAAGGAGGTCTACGACTTCGTCGTCGGCGAGGTCGAGAAGAAGTGTCAGGTCTTCGACAAGCTGTTCGCTGACATGATCGCCAAGGGCGCGCCGCAGGCCGACATTCAGAAGCAGCTGGCCGGCCTCAACAACGCGCTCAAGAACGACTTCAAGGTCGGCGAGACGGCGGCGAAGCAGGCGGCCGAGAAGGCCTGGACCAAGCTGCAGTCGAAAAAGAAGGAATGGAAGAAGTTCAAGATCGGCATCGTCTGCTCGATCGGCGGCACGGTGGCCGGCCTCGCCGTCAGCATCGCGGCGATGGCGACCTCGCCGTTCTCGGGCGGCGCGAGCGCGGTCTTCGGCATCATGGGGCTGATCAAGTCGGCCGTGACGCTCGCCAAGGAGATCAGCAAGATCGCCGCCGACCTCGAGACCACGAAGAAGGTGGTCATCAAGGAACTCGCCTTCGTGAAGAAGACCGCCGAGAACCAGGGCCTCTACGCCGCCAACGAGGTGAGCGCGGCCGTGCTCAACCAGTTCCTCGGCCTCTCCCAGCCCAGCATCAAGCAGCTCGACGAGGCGACCGGCACGATGAGCGCCAAGTTCGCGCAGATGGTCGTCAAGGTGCACGACGCCGCCGAGAAGCTGAACAAGATCCTCAACGAGCAGGAGAAGCTGAAGTCGGACTTCCTCGCCGAGGCGAACAAGAAGGTCCAGAAGCACCCGACGCCCAACAAGGCGAAGGAGGTCAAGAGCATCGAGGCCCAGCTCGACAAGGCGCTGAAGCCCAACTACGACGCGGTGACGAAGCAGATCGAAAAGGTCGGCTCGCTGAACGCCAACATCAAGAAGCAGGAGCCGAAGGTCGAGGAGCTGAAGGCGCAGGTCGAGGCGCTCAAGATCAAGGACCCGACCGCGCTCAAGGTGTTCCGCGAGGCGCTGAAGCTGGCGGCGCTCGCGACCGCGCCGCTCGACGGCAACGGCATCGCGACCGAGGCCAAGGACCTGGCGATGGGCGTCGGCGAGGCCGCCGGCGGCTATGTCTACGACAAGATCGTGAGCGCCGCCCTCGACGGCACGGTCTTCGACGCCGCCTGATCCGCGCCGTCGCACCGGGCGCCCCGCGTGGCGCCCGGGTTTCCTCGCGGGCCACGGGGCGTTAGGGAGGGGGCGTCCCTGCTCCGGAGCCCGCCGATGCCCAGCCTGCCGACCAGCCCCCCCGTGCCCACAGCGCCCCGCCGCGCCATCCGGAGCGGCCGGTGAGCCCGGCCGACGGCGGCCCGGCGCCCGCCGACCTCGCCGAGGCGCTGCTCGAGGCGGCCGCGGCAGCCGGCGCCGAGGCCGCGGACGCCGTCGTCGTCTCCGAAACCGCGCTCGAGGTCGGCATCGCCGGCGGCGCGCTCGAGGAGGCCGAGCGCGCCGAGCGCATCGATCTCGGGCTGCGGGTGCTGCTCGGCCGCCGGCAGGCCTGCGTCTCCGCCTCGGACGTCAAGGCCGCGACCCTCGCCGAGATGGCCGCGCGGGCGGTCGCCGTCGCCCGCGAGGCGCCCGAGGACCCGTGGTGCGGGCTCGCCGACCCGGCCGAGCTGGCCGACGCCGCCGACGCGGCCGAGGCGGAGGCCGCGCTCGATCTCTGCGACCCCGGCCCGCCGCCGAGCCCGGAGGCGCTCGAAGCCGCGGCCCGCGAGGCGGAGACCGCGGCGCTCGGCGTCGCCGGCGTGCGCATGGTGGAGCAGGCGCGGGCGAGCTGGGCGGGCGAGACCGTGACGCTCGCCGCGAGCAACGGGCTCCGCCACACGGCGCGGCGCACGCTCCGCGCGGTCAGCGCGGCGGCGATCGCGGGCGAGGGGCTGGGCCGCGAGCGCGACTTCGCCGTCGAGATCCGCCGCCATGCCGAGGACATGCCGGCGCCCGCCACCGTGGGCCGGCGGGCCGGCGAGCGCACCGTCGCGGCCCTCGGGGCGCGGCGCCCGCCGGGCGGCCGCGTGCCGGTGCTCTACGACGAGCGCGTGGCGGGGAGCCTCGTCGGCCACCTCGTCGGCGCGATCAACGGGCAGTCGGTCGCCCGCGGCGCGAGCTGGCTCGCCGACGCGATGGGCGCGGCGGTGCTGCCCGCGGGGATCGACCTCGTGGAGGATCCGGGCCTCCGGCGCGGGCGGGCGAGCCGCGCGATCGACGCCGAGGGGATCCGGGCGCGGCGCCGCGCCCTCGTCGCCGACGGCCGGCTGACCGGCTGGCTGCTCGACCTCGCGACGGCGCGCCAGCTCGGCCTCGCGACCACGGGCAACGCGCGCCGCGGCACCGGCGGGCCGCCGCGCCCCGGGGCGGCCAATCTCGTCCTCACCGAGGGCCCGCGGAGCCGGGACGAGCTGATCGCCGAGATGGGCCGCGGACTGCTGGTGACCGGCCTGATCGGCAGCTCGGTCAACCCGACGACCGGGGACTACAGCCGCGGCGCCTCGGGCTTCTGGGTCGAGGGCGGCGAGATCGTCCACCCGGTCAACGAGATCACCATCGCGGGCAATCTGCGGGAGATGATGCGCACGCTCCGCCCGGCGAACGACGCCGATCCGCACCGGGCGGTGTCGGTGCCATCGCTCCTCGTCGAGGGGCTGACCGTCGGCGCCTGAGCGCCCCGGACCGCCGCCTTGACGGGGCCGCGGCGCCGCGCGAGGGTGCGCCGCGACCGACACCGCGCGCGGAGGCACAGATGGCGACCCGGCTCCACCTCGTCTTCGGCGGCGAGCTCGTCGACCCCTCGAAGACCCAGTTCAAGGACGTGAAGGCGATCGACATCGTCGGCATCTACCCGAACTACGCCGAGGCGCACGACGCCTGGAAGGCCGCGGCCCAGCGCACCGTCGACAACGCGCATATGCGCTACTTCATCGCCCATCTGCACCGGCTGCGCGACGAGGAGACCGAGACGAGCGCCGAGGGCACGCCGCTCGAGCGCTGAGGCGCGCATGGGCGGGCCGGTCTCCGGGCTCCTCCGCCGGGTCCGGGGCGCGCGCGCGGCGCGGGGCGCGCTGGCGCGGCTCGGCGCGGGCTATATCCGGCTCCTTAGGCGCACGATGCGCTGGCGGATCGAGGGGCGCCAGCATTTCGACGCGCTGCTCGCCGAGGGCCCGGGCTTCGTCGCCTCCATCTGGCACGGGCGGCTGCTGATGAGCCCGACCTTGGCGCCGCCGGGGCGCCTCGCCTGCGCGATGATCTCGCAGAACCGCGACGGCGACCTGATCGCCGCGGTCGTCGGCCGCTTCGGCATCCGCGCGATCCGCGGCTCGACCCGCGACCGGGCCAAGGGGCGCGACAAGGGCGGGGCGCAGGCCCTGCACGCCGCCTGCGCGGCGATCCGCGACGAGCGGGCGGTGGTGGCCATCACCCCGGACGGGCCGCGCGGGCCGCGGATGCGCGCCCAGCCCGGCGTCGCGCGGATCGCGGTGGACACCGGCGCGGCGGTGCTGCCGGTCGCCTTCTCGGCGCGGACGGGCTGGCTGACGGGGGGCTGGGACCGGTTCCTCGTGCCGCTGCCCTTCAGCCGCGGCGCCGAGGTCTACGGGGCGCCGCTCCGCCCGCCGCCGCCCGGCGACGCGGAGGCCGAGGCCCGCTTCCTCGCCGAGATCGAGGCGGCGACCACGGCCGTCACCGAGCGCGCCGACCGGCTCTGCGGCCGCTCGCCGGTCGGCCCCGCTGGGGAGCCCGCCCGGTGACTGCGCCGCCCGCCCCGCCCGGTGGCGCGGCGTCGTCCGCGCTCGCCGCCTATCTCGCGCTCTCGGCCGCCGCGGGCCCGGTGGCGCGCGCCCTGCTGGCGGCCCGGGCGCGGCGCGGCAAGGAAGACCCGGCGCGGCTCGGCGAGCGGCTCGGGCGGGCGGGCCTCGCGCGGCCCGGCGGGCGGCTGGTCTGGCTCCATGCCGCGAGCGTCGGCGAGGCGATGTCGGCGCTGCCGCTGATCGCGGCGCTCGGCGACGCGCGCCCCGGGCTCGGCTGCCTGCTGACCACCGGCACCGTCACCGCCGCGGCGCGGGTCGGGCCGCTCCTGCCCCCGGGCGCGCTCCACCAGTTCGCGCCGGTCGACACGCGGGCCGCGGTCCGCGGCTTCCTCGCCCACTGGCGGCCGGACCTCGCGGTCTGGATCGAGAGCGAGCTCTGGCCGCGGCTGATCGTCGAGACGCGCGCGCGCGGCGTGCCCATGGCGCTCGTCAACGCCCGCATCTCGGAGCGCTCGGCGCGCGGCTGGGGGCGCGTGCCGCGGATGGCGCGCGCGCTCCTCGCGCCCTTCGCGCTCGTGCTGGCGCAGGACCCGGCCTCGGCCGAGCGGCTGTCGGCGATCGGCGCAGGGCCGGTGGAGGTGGCGGGCAACCTCAAGGGCGCGGTCGCCCCGCCGGGCTGCGACGCGGAGGCGCTCGCCGCGGCGCGGGCGGCCGTGGGCGCACGCCCGGTCTGGCTCGCCGCCTCGACCCACGAGGGCGAGGAGGCCGCGATCGCCGAGGCGGCCGCGGCCCTGCCGGGCGAGGTGCTGACGGTCCTCGCCCCCCGCCATCCCGAGCGCGGCGGCGACGCGGCGGCCGAGGAAACGGCCCCCCGGCAACGCCACCCGCCCCCCCGCCCCACCCCGACGCCCGGCGCCCGCCCCCCCGACAGGCAAACCCCC
>CAZWDE010000126.1:0-8646 GCA_964632555.1 uncultured Limibaculum sp. | reverse complement strand
GCGTGGCCGGGGCGCGAGCGGCGGATCTCGCGCGCGAGCAGGAGCACCGGCAACAGCCCGAACCCGACGATCACCAGCGAGGGCACCGCCGCCTGCGTCAGCCGCTCGTCGGCCGCGAGGCGGTGCGCCTGCACCGCCAGCGTGTCGAAGTCGAAGGGCCGCATGATCAGCGTCGCCGGCAGCTCCTTCATCACGTCGACGAAGACGATGAGCGCCGCCGTCAGCAGCGAGCCGCGCAACAGCGGCGCGTGCACCCGCGCGAGCGTCGCCGCCGGGCCGTGGCCGAGGGTGCGCGCGGCCTGGTCCATGGTCGGCCGGATCGTGGCGAGCCCCGCCTCGACCGCGTTGAGCGCGACCGCCATGAACCGCACCGCGTAGGCGAGGATCAGCGCGGCCGCCGAGCCCGTGAAGAGGAGCCCGGTCGAGACGCCGAACCAGTCGCGCGCCAGCGCGTCGATCCGGTTGTCGAGCGCGGCGAGCGGCACGAGCAGCCCGACCGCGATCACCCCGCCCGGGATCGCGTAGCCGAGGCCCGCGAGCGTCGAGGCGGTGCGCGAGACCCGCCCGGGCGCGAGCCGCTCGGCATAGCCGATCAGCAGCGCCGCGACCACGGTGATCCCGGCGGCGGTGCCCGCGAGGGTGAGGGAGTTGCGCGCGAAGCCGGCATAGCGGGGGTCGAGCGGGGACTGCCCGCTGTCGACCGCCATGAGCCCGAGCATCGCGACCGGAACGACCACGCCGAGCAGCACCGGCACCGCGCAGACGAGCACCGCCCCCGCCGCCGTCCAGCCGCGCAGCGTCGCCGCCGTGATCGCCTCGTAGCGCCGGCTCGCCTGGTGGCGCTGCGCCGCGCCCCTCTGCGCCTTCTCGAGCAGCGCGAGGGTCAGCGCGAGCATCAGCAGGCAGGTCGAGAGCTGCGCCGCGGCCGGCCGGTCGCCCATCGAGAACCAGGCGCGGAAGATGCCGGTGGCGAAGGTCTGCACCCCGAAATGCGCGACCGTCCCGTAGTCGGCGATCGTCTCCATCATCGCGAGCGCCGTCCCGCCGACGATCGCCGGGCGCGCCATCGGCAGCGCCACGCGCAGGAACGCCGCCCAAGGCCCGTGGCCGAGCGTGCGCGCGACCGACTGCGCCGTGGGACAGCCCTGCAGGAACGCCGCGCGCGCGAGCAGATAGACGTAAGGGTAGAGCACGAGCACGAGCATCAGCGCCGCGCCCGGCAGCGAGCGGATCTCGGGGAACCAGTACTCGCGCGGCCCCCAGCCGGTCGCCTCGCGCAGCAGCGTCTGCACCGGCCCCGGATGGTCGAGGAGATCGGTGTAGGCATAGGCGAGCACGAAGGCCGGGAAGGCGAGCGGCAGCGCCAGCGCCACCTCGAAGAGCCCGCGGCCCGGGAAGCGGCAGGCGGTCACGAGCCAGGCGGTGGCGGTGCCGAGCAGCGCCGTGCCGAGGCCGACGGCGAGCGTGAGGGCGAGCGTGTTGATCGCGTAGCGCGGCAGCACGGTCTCGGCGAGCAGGCCGATGGTCTCGCGGTCGGCCAGGAGCGCCGTGATCACCACGCTCGCCGCCGGCACCGCGATCAGGAGGGCGAAGGCCCAGGCCGGCCAGACGAGCGCGCGCGCCGCGTGCCCGCCGAGGGCCGAGCGCCCGCCCCAGCGGCGGGCGAGCCCCGCCTCCGTGTCCGTTCCCGTCTCGGTCGCGTCCGCCATGCCACCTCGCCGCGGCTCAGGGCGCGGCCGCCGCGCAGCGCCTGAGCGTTTCGGTCGAGATAGCGCCGGCGGAGCCGCGCCGCAACGCGCGGGCCCCGGGCGGGTCAGCCGACGATCTCGATCCCCGAGAAGAAATAGGCGATCTCGATCGCGGCGTTCTCCTCGCTGTCGGAGCCGTGGACCGAATTCTCGCCGATCGAGAGGGCGAACTCCTTGCGGATCGTGCCCTCGGCCGCCTCGGCGGGGTTGGTCGCGCCCATCACCTCGCGGTTCTTCGCCACCGCGTCCTCGCCCTCCAGCACCTGCACCACCACCGGCGCCGAGGCCATGAACTCGGTGAGCTCGCCGAAGAAGGGCCGCTCGCGATGCACGGCGTAGAAGCTCTGCGCCTGCTCGAGCGTCATCCGGATGCGCTTCTGCGCGACGATGCGGAGGCCGGCCTCCTCGAGCATCGCGTTGATCCGGCCGGTCAGGTTGCGGCGCGTGGCGTCGGGCTTGATGATCGAGAAGGTGCGGGTGACGGCCATCGGTGCTGTCCTCTCTTGCGCGGGCGCGCGGGATGCGGGATGTCGGCGGGCGGCGGGCGCCGCGAGGCGGGTGCGCTCTAGCACGCGGTCGGGCCCCGGGAAAGCCCGCGCGGGCGCCGTCCGCGCCGGGGCGCTGCGGGACCTCATCGGCTGTGGATTTTCTTCACACGCCACGTATTTCTCAGCCCATGGCGAGCGAGGAGACATCGGCCCCGGCGAACCCGTTCCTGCGCGTGCTGCGCGGGCTCCTGCGGCCTCTGGTCAAGGCGATGATCGCGCAGGGGGTGACCGTGCCCGCGGTCTACCGGCTGCTCAAGGAGGTCTATGTGGAGGTGGCCGAGAGCGATTTCGCGCTCGGCGACCGGCGGCCGACGGACAGCCGCATCAGCGTGCTGACCGGCGTGCATCGCAAGGACGTGCGCGCGATCCGCGAGGAGGGGCGCCCCGAGGCGAGCGCCGCGCAGCGCCGCGTCACGGCGATCGCGAGCGTGATCGGGCGCTGGCTGGCGAGCCCCGAGACGACCGACGCCGAGGGCCGCCCGGCGCCCCTGCCGCGCCAGTCCGGCGGCTCCGACGGGCCGAGCTTCGACGCGCTCGTCGCCTCGGTCAGCAAGGACGTCCGCCCGCGCACCGTGCTCGACGAGCTGGTCCGCCAGCGGCTCGTCGCGCTCGATCCCGGCACCGACATGGTGACGCTGCGCGCCGAGGCCTTCCTCGGGCCGGCGGACAGCGAGCAGAAGATCCTGTTCTTCGCGCAGAACGTGGGCGATCACATCGCGGCCGCCACCGAGAACCTTCTGGCCGAGGGCGGCGAGGCGCCGTTCATGGAACGCGCCGTCTTCTACAATCGTCTCCTTCCCGCGTCGGTCGACGCCGTCGAGACCGTCGCGCGCGCTCAGGCCGCGGAGACCCTCGCCACGCTCAACCGGATGGCCTATGCCCGACAGCAGGCCGATCTGGAGGCCGCGGGGCCGACCGAGCGGTTCCGCTTCGGCGTCTACTTCTACCGCGCCCCGGACGGCGCGGCGGAGGCGCCGGGGATCGAGCGGGAGGACGCGGGGCCGGCAGGGCCCACGGAAGCTGGGAGCACGGAGGGCCGGGATGGGTCGCGTTGATCGTCGGAGGCTGCTGCGCTGGGCGGGGCTCGGCCTCGTCGTTCCCGGGGCGGTCGCGGGCTGCGCGGCGCCCTGGCCCGACATCGCCGAGGGCGAGCGCCCGCCGGTCGAGGGCGGCATCGGCGGCACCGGGATCGTCGGCGTGGTCACGGGCCTCGGCTCGATCCTCGTCGGCGGGCTGCGGGTGGAGATCGCCGGGGACGCCGAGATCCGCGACGCGTTCGGTCCGGCGCCCCGCGCGGCGCTCAAGCCCGGGACGAGCGTGACGGTGGAGGCGGAGGAGCGCCCGACCGGGCTGGTCGCGCGGCGCGTGCGGATCGCCCACCCCCTCGTCGGGGCGGTCGACCGCGTGAGCGGCGACGGGCAGCGCATCGAGGTGCTCGGCGTCGCGGTCGAGCTCGAGCCCGGCGTGATCTCGCTCGCCGAGCGCGGCGACCGGGTCGCCGTCTCGGGGCTCTGGAACGGGGCGGGCGTGGTCGCCTCGCGGATCGACCGGCTGGCGGAACCGGGTCCCTCGGCGGTGGCCGGCGCGACCGGCGGGCCGCGCCCCGGCGGGGCCGGGTTCCCGACCGTCGGCGGAGTGCCGGTGGCGACCCGCGGGCGCGCCCTGCCCGGCCCGATCGGCTACGCCACCGTGACCGGCGAGGCGCGCGACGGCATCCTGATCGCCGAGCGGATCGAGCCCGACCGCTTCACGGGCGCGGCCGGGCCGCTGACGCGCCTCGTCGTCGAGGGCTATCTCGACCCGGTGGGCGAGCCCCCCGGCTTCGTGGTCGCCGGGCTCGGCCACAGCTTCGACGCGGCCGCGCGGCTCGCGCCCCTCGCGGAGACGCGGGCGGTGTTCGCGGGGCCCTACACCGGGCTCTTCGAGGTCGAGGCCGCGCTGCCCCTGCCCGAGGATCCGCTGCGCCGCGCCGGCCTGCTCGGGGAACCCGCGCCGGTGTCGCGCCGCCCGGGGGCGATCGGAACGCGCTGATCGGCGCGCGTGCGTTTTTCGTGTGACATCTTCCCACGTGTCGTTATGTAACAGGGGGCGGGTCGACCGCCCGCAGGAACGGCTCAGCACAGGGAGACCGGCATGGAAGACGACCTGATGACCATCGCGGGCATCGCCGCGGGCGACCCGAACTTCAGCATCCTCGTTCAGGCGCTCGAGACCGCCGACCTCGTGGACGCGCTCGACATGGACGGCGACGATCTGACGGTGTTCGCGCCCACCAACGCGGCCTTCGTGCAGCTCGCCCGCGATCTCGGCTTCGGCGGCGACGCGGCCGACACCGACGCCGTCTTCTCGTTCATCGCGGGCGCGCTCGCCGAGCTGGACCCGGAGAACGACCCGGTTCCGCTGCTGACCGACATCCTGCTCTATCACGTCGCGCCCGGCGCGCAGACCGCCGAGGAGATCGCGGAGGCCGGGGCCGTGGCGACGCTGCTCGAGAACACCGGCATCCTCGCCGCGGGCGGCCGGCTGATCGACTTCGAGCCCGACCTTCTCGACCCCGAGATCGTGACGCCGGACCTTCCGGCCAGCAACGGCCTCGTCCAGGTGGTCGACCGCGTGCTGCTGCCGCTCGACGTGCCGGGCAACGACACGCCGTCGATCACCGAGATCGCCCAGACGACCGAGGGCTTCGCGATCCTCGCCATCGCGCTCGAGGCCGCCGGCCTCGACACCGTGCTGGCCGACCCGAACGGCGAGTTCACCGTCTTCGCGCCGACCGACGACGCCTTCGTGGCGCTCGCCGAGAGCTTCGGCTTCGCCGGCGACCCCACCGACAGCCAGGCGGTGTTCGACGCGATCGCCGCCGCGCTGGCCGGCCTCTCGACCGACGGCGACCCGATCCCGGTGCTGACCGATATCCTGCTCTACCACGTGACCGCGGGCGCCAGCACCGTCTCGGCGCTCACCGACCTGCCGCAGGTCGAGACGCTGCTGCCCGACAGCCCGGTGATCGTGAACGATCTCGCCGTGATCCTCGACGCCGATCCGGACCGCGCGAACCCCGAATTCGTGCCGGGGCTCACCGGCGTTCAGGCCTCGAACGGCCTCGTCCAGGCGATCGACAGCGTGCTCCTGCCCTTCGACCTCGAGGACGCCGAGCCCGACACCACCATCGCCGGCGTCGTCTCGCAGGGCGCGGACGGCTTCGACATCAACAGCACCGATTTCGACATCCTGCTCGCCGCGCTCGAGGCGGCCGGCCTGACCGAGGCGCTCGCCGATCCCGAGGCCGAGCTGACCGTCTTCGCCCCGATCGACGCGGCCTTCGTCTCGCTCGCCGAGGCGCTCGGGCAGGACGCCTCGAGCGAGGCGGCGGCGTTCGACGGCATCGTCGCGGCGCTCACCGATCTCTCGGGCGGCGGCGACCCGATCCCGCTGCTGACCAGCATCCTCACCTATCACGTGGTCGATGGCGCGTTCAGCCGCACCGAGCTCGCCACCGGGCCGGATCTGACCACGCTCTTCGGCATCGCGCCCGAGACCGACGGCGCCGGGCTCGCGGACGAGGACCGCGGCTTCGCCGATCCCGAGTTCACCGACCTGCAGACCGACATCGTCACCGGCAACGGGCTCATTCACGCGATCGACGAGGTTCTGCTGCCGCTCAACGTGCCCGACGCCTCGGACCAGTTCGGCACGGCGGGCGACGACAGCTTCGAGATCGCCGACGAGACGCTCTTCGTCGACGGCGGCGACGGCACCGACACGGCCGAGTTCGACGGCGAGGTGGACGACACCACCTTCGGCTTCATCGATGGCGGCTTCACCGCCACCACCGACGGCACGACGGTCGAGCTCCTGGACGTCGAGCGCTTCGTCTTCGACGACGAGACCGTGATCGTCAGCGACAGCGAGATCGCCGCGCAGGTGTTCCGCGCCTTCGGCGTCGGGCTCGGGCGCGAGGGCGACATCGCCGGCATCACCTTCTGGACCGGGGAGGCCGAGGAGAACGGCATCGGCTTCGTGGCCGACGCGATCCTCGAGAGCGACGAGTTCGCCGACCAGTTCGGCGGCGGGGTGCCGAGCGACGAGGAGATCGTGGAGGAGTTCTACGGCAACTTCCTCATGCGCGAGCCCGACCCGGCGGGCCTCGCCTTCTGGAACGCCCAGCTCGACTCGGGCGCGCTCGACGCGAGCGACCTGATCCTCGCCTTCTCGGAGAGCCCGGAGTTCCGCGAGCTGACCGAGAACACCTTCGACGACGGCGTGCTGCTCTTCGCCTGACCGGCGGGGCGGCGGGGCAGCCCGCCGCCCTCATTCACTCCGGCAGCGTCGCCTCGATCCGGATCGCCGAGTACCACGCCGCGAGGTCGGCGATGTCGGTATCCGACAGCGTCGCGGCGACCACCGACATGATCTCGTGCTCCCGCTTGCCCGAGCGGTACGCCCTGAGCTGGGTCTCGAGATAGACGCGGCTCTCGCCCGCCAGATGCGGCGCGATCGGGACCGTGGCGATGCCGTCGATCCCGTGGCAGGTCCGGCACTGCGTGGCCTTCCGGCGCCCCGCCTCGATGTCGCCCGCGACCGCGGCGGAGGCGAGCGCCGCGACCGCCGCCGCCAGCCGGGCCGCGCCGCGCCTCACTCGCCGCCCGGATAGCTGATGCGGTAGAGCGCGCCCACGAGATCGTCGGAGACGAGGAGCGAGCCGTCCCGAAGCTGCGCGACGTCCACCGGGCGGCCGAGATACTCGCCCGTCTCCTCGTCGAGCCAGCCCTCCGCGAAGGGCTCCATCCGCGCCGACCCGTCCTCGCCGACGAAGGTCACCATCACCCGCGCCCCGACCGGCTCGGTGCGGTTCCAGCTCCCGTGTTGCGCGGAGAAGATCGCGTTGCGGTAGCGCTCCGGGAACTGCCGGCCGGTGTAGAACACCATGCCGAGATCGGCGGCGTGCGCGATGGTCTCGACCACCGGCATCACGACATCCACCGGCACCTCCTCGCCCTCATACGCCTCGGTGCGCACGTCCCCGCCCCCGTACCAGGGGAAGCCGAAATGCTGGCCGGGCTCGGTCGAGCGGTTGAGCTCGCCGGGCGGGATGTCGTCGCCCATGCCGTCGACCTGGTTGTCGGTCCACCAGAGCTCCCCCGTCTCCGGGTGGAAGTCCTGCCCGACCGAGTTGCGCACGCCGCGGGCGAAGACCTCGCGGCCCGAGCCGTCCTGGTTCATCCGCACGATGCCGCCGATCCCCCACTGCTCGTAGAGGTCCATCTTCTCGGGCGGGAACACGTTGTAGGGCTGGCCGAGCGAGATGTAGAGCCGCCCGTCGGGGCCGATGTCGCAGACGCGGGCCGAGTGGTTGTAGCTCTCCTCGTCCTCCGGGATGAGCTCGCCCTCGGGCACCACCGGCACCGCGACGACATCGGGGCTCTCGTAGAAGAACTCGGCCGCCGGATAGGCCAGCACCCGGTTGCGTTCGGCGATGTAGAGGATGCCGTCCGGGCTGAAGCAGGGGCCGTTGGGGATGTCCTTGTCGAGCGTCGGCGCGAAGGTCTTCACCTCGTCGGCGACGCGGTCCTTGTCGCGGTCGGTCACCGCCCAGACCTCCGTCTTCCGCGTGCCGACGAAGGTGACGACCCCCTGCGGGCCCACCGCGATGTGCCGCGCGTCCGGCACGATGGCGTAGAGCGAGATCTCGAAGCCCTCGGGCAGCTCGATCCGCTCGAGGGTCCGGCGGATCGACGCCGCGCGCTGCCCGCCCTGCTCGACAAAGGTGAACCCGGGGCCGTCGGTGGTCTTGAACTGGCCGAGCCGTTCGAGATTCGATTGCGCCATGGCCGTCGCGCAGCCGAGTGCGGTCACGGCCGTGGCCGCTGCCAGTGTCTTCCGCATGTCGTCCTCCCTTCGACCGGACCGTGGATCGCCCGGCTCGGGGCGAAGTGTCGGTCAGCGCCCGGCCCGGGTAAACCGCATACTGCGGCGCGCCGGGCGCGCGCGGCGGCCTGTCCGTTGCGCGGGGCGCCGCGCCGTGCGACGCGAAGGGCATGGTCACGCGACGGCGGAGCATCGACGGGACATGGGCGGCCAGCGGCCCGCTGATCGCGCTCGCGCTGGTGCTCAAGCTCTTCGCGGGACCCGCCTTCGTCCCGCCTCCGGCGGCGGGCCTCGTGCCGATCTGCGCCGGCGGCGCGATCGTCTACATGGCGCTGCCCGGCCATCCCGCGGCCGAGCCGCCGGGCGGTGAGACCCCGCCATCCGACCCCTGCCCCTGGCTCGGCCTCGCCGCCGCGCCCGATCCCGGCCCGCCGCCGGCGCTCGGCCGGCGCCGCGCGGTCGTGGCGGAGGCGACGCCCGCC
>CAZWDE010000125.1:0-8697 GCA_964632555.1 uncultured Limibaculum sp. | reverse complement strand
CGAGGCGCAGGCGCTCGACCCGCGCGTGGTGGCCGCGACGCCGGACGACTGGGGGCGCGAGTATCTCTCGATGGACATCGCCGCGCGCGTCGTCGGCGGCATCGAGGAGGCGATCGAGCACGTGCGCGCGCACGGCTCCGGCCACACCGAGGCGATCCTGACCGAGAGCGACGCCGCGGCCGAGCGGTTCTTCGCCGCGCTCGACAGCGCGATCCTGATGCGGAACGCCTCGACCCAGTTCGCCGACGGCGGGGAGTTCGGCATGGGCGCCGAGATCGGCATCGCCACGGGCAAGCTGCACGCCCGCGGCCCGGTGGGCGCGGAGCAGCTGACGAGCTTCAAGTACCTTGTCGAGGGCGATGGCAGCGTCCGTCCCTGAGCGGTGGCCCGGGGCGCGCCGGCGATCTTTTTGCCGAGGGCGCGCCGAGGCATCTTGCCGGTTCGGTCGGCCTCGCTTAAATGCCTCTGGCGAATGAGTTAGGCTGGATTTGATCGGACGCAATTTCTGGACCTCGCGCGGCGGCGCGCGTAGGGTCCACCCGCGGGGCGGAGAACGGGCATGGCACTCGACACCGAAGGGTTGCTGAAGAGCCACGGCGACGCCGAGCCGAGCGGGCCCAATCTCGAATCCGATCCGGCCTTCATCGAGCTCGAGCTCGCGGCGCAGTTCACGCCGGAGCGCCAGATCGGCAAGACCATCGTGCCCGCCGAGGAACCCGACTACACCAAGGTGCGGGCGCTCGCGACCAAGG
Source organism: uncultured Limibaculum sp. (assembly GCA_964632555.1). GTDB lineage: Bacteria > Pseudomonadota > Alphaproteobacteria > Rhodobacterales > Rhodobacteraceae > Thermohalobaculum. Next base: position 7,945 of record CAZWDE010000125.1, on the reverse strand, counting down.
TGCTGGAGCGCAGCCACGACCTGCGCGCGGCGATGCACTACGCCCACGCCGCCCTGCGCCAGGACGGGATCACCGGGTTCGCGCCGGCGGTCAGGTATCTCCGCCGCTGTCTCGAGGACTACTGGGACACCTGCCACCCCGAGCTCGACGCCGAGGACGACAACGATCCCACCGAGCGGGTGAACTGCATCCGCGGCCTCGCGGATCCCGAGCTGATGCTGCGCGCCGTGCGCATCGCGCCCCTCGCCGAGTCCATGCGGATCGGCCGCTTCGGGCTCCGCGAGGTGCTGATCGTCCGCAACGAGCTGAAGGCCGGTCCCGACGAGCACATCGACCAGAACCAGGTGTCGGCGGCGTTCCAGGATACGCCGGCGGACAAGCTGAAGGCGCGCCTCGAGGCGGTGCGCTCCTGCCGCGCGGACCTGAAGGCGATCGACGCGGTGTTCGACGACAAGACACCCGGGCAGGGGCCGGATCTCCAGGGCCTGCACAAGTATTTCTACACGATGGAGCAGGTGCTCAAGGAGTATGCGGAGGAGGAGCCGCAGGACGACGTCGAGGCTCCCGAGGCGCCGGCCGAGGACAGCGCGGGCAACGGCGCGGCCGAGGTCGAGGCCGCCGCGGCGGCTCCCCGCGCCGCGCCGCCGGGTGCCGCGCGCGGGGTCGGGCAGATCTCGAGCCGGCAGGACGTGATGACGGCGATCGACCGGATCTGCGACTACTACACCCGTCACGAGCCCTCGAGCCCGCTGCCGATGCTGCTGCGCCGCGCCCAGCGCCTCGTGATGTCCGACTTCGAAACCATCCTGCAGGACCTCGCGCCGCAGGGGCTCGACCATTTCCGCGTGATCGCGGGATCGGCCGCCTCTGGCAACGGCGCCAGCGCTCCGCCGGAGAAGGAGCAGCCGAAGGGCGGAGGCCGCAAGTGATGCGCCGGGCGCCCTCTCTTTCCTTGACGAGTCGGGGGCCGCTCGCGTTTACTCGCGCACGGGTTCATTAGGGAGGTCGCGGCTGTGTCTGAGAGCAGTCAGAAATTCATCGCCCGCAACCGCGCGCCGCGCGTGCAGATCGAGTACGACGTCGAGGTCTACGGATCTGAGAAGAAGGTGCAGTTGCCCTTCGTCATGGGCGTGATGTCGGACCTCAGCGGCAAGCCGGAAGAGCCGCTTCCGCCGGTGGCGGACCGTAAGTTTCTCGAGATCGACGTCGACAACTTCGACAGCCGCATGAAGTCGATGAAGCCGCGGGTGGCCTTCAACGTGCCCAACACGCTGACGGGCGAGGGCAACCTGCCGGTCGCGATCACCTTCGAGACGATGGACGATTTCACGCCGGCGGCGATCGCGCGCAAGGTCGAGCCGCTGCGCAAGCTGCTCGAGGCGCGGAACCAGCTCTCGAACTTGCTGACCTATATGGACGGCAAGTCGGGCGCCGAGGAACTGATCGGCAGCATCATGAAGGATCCGGCCATGCTGCAGGCGCTGTCGTCGGCGCCCAAGCTCAATGTCGGCGGCGGCGCGGCCGAGAACGAAGAGGACTGATCCGATGGCGGACACCGAAGCCCAGGTCGGCACCGCGGAAGGCGCCACCGCCTTCGAGGCCGACGAGTTCAGCCGGCTCCTCGAGAAGGAGTTCCGCCCCAAGTCGAAGGGCGCGGGCGAGGCCGTCGCAGAGGCCGTCAAGACTTTTGCCGAAGAGGCGCTCAAGCACTCGGCCCTCATCTCGAACGACACCCTGCGCTCCATCGAGTCGATGATCGCCGAGATCGATCGCAAGCTGACGGAGCAGGTGAACGAGATCCTGCACCATCCCGATTTCCAGAAGCTGGAGAGCGCCTGGCGCGGGCTTCATTATCTGGTGAACAACACGGAGACGGACGAGACCCTGAAGATCCGGGTCATGAACATCTCCAAGAAAGACCTCGGCAAGACCCTCAAGAAGTTCAAGGGCACGGCCTGGGACCAGTCGCCGATCTTCAAGAAGGTCTACGAGGAAGAGTACGGCCAGTTCGGCGGCGAGCCCTACGGGTGTTTCGTGGCGGACTACTATTTCGATCACAGCCCGCCGGATGTCGAGCTGCTGAGCGAGGTCAGCAAGGTGGCCGCGGCGGCGCACGCGCCCTTCATCACCGCGCCGAGCCCGACGCTCTTCCAGATGGACAGCTGGCAGGAGCTCTCGAACCCGCGCGACCTGACCAAGATCTTCCAGACGCCGGAGTATGCGCCGTGGCGGTCGCTCCGCGAGAGCGAGGACAGCCGGTATATCGGGCTCGCGATGCCGCGGTTCCTCGGTCGCTACCCCTATGGCGCGAAGACCAACCCGGTCGAGGAGTTCGACTTCGAGGAGGACACCGACGGGTCGGATCACAACAAGTACTGCTGGGTCAACGCGGCCTACGGCATGGCGGTGAACATCAACCGCGCCTACAAGCTCTATGGCTGGTGCACCCGGATCCGCGGCGTCGAGTCGGGCGGCGCGGTGCCCAACCTGCCGACCCACACCTTCCCGACCGACGATGGCGGCGTGGACATGAAGTGCCCGACCGAGATCGCCATCTCCGACCGCCGCGAGGCCGAGCTTGCCAAGAACGGCATGATGCCGCTCATCCACCGCAAGAACTCGGATGTCGCGGCGTTCATCGGCGCACAGTCGCTGCAGAAGCCGTTCGAGTACGAGGATCCCGACGCCACGGCGAACGCCAATCTTTCGGCGCGGCTGCCCTATCTCTTCGCGGTGTGCCGCTTTGCGCACTACCTGAAATGCATGGTCCGCGACAAGATCGGCTCGTTCAAGGAGCGCGACGACATGCAGCGCTGGCTGAACAAGTGGATCATGCAGTACGTCGACCTCAACGCGTCCTCCTCGGCGGAAAGTACCAAGGCGAGAAAGCCGCTCGCCGCGGCCCAGGTCGTCGTCGAGGAGGTGGAGGGCAATCCGGGGTACTACACCTCGAAGTTCTTCTTGAGACCGCATTACCAGCTTGAGGGGCTTTCGGTGTCGCTTCGGCTGGTTTCGAAGCTTCCGTCCGAGAAGGGCGGTTGAGCAGACGGAAGCGTTGGCTTTCGTTATTTTGGACACGCCAGATACTTGGCGAATCATGGAGTGAAGGAAAATGGCAGACGCAGAGCCCCAAGATGCCCTCATGTGGTTTGAAGTCGGTGGCGGCACCGGCGAAGTGATCGAAGGCGAGTCGAAGGACTCGTTCGCGGCGACCGTGAACGCCTTCGAGCTCACCGAATTTTCGGTCAAGGCGGAGAACGCGACCAATGTCGGGTCGTCGACCGGTGGCGGCGCGGGCGCCGGCAAGGTCAAGTTCGACCGTCTGACCTGCAAGAAGTTCTCGGACAAGGCGACGGTGCAGCTCTTCCACGGTCTGGCGCACGGCCACACCTGGGAGCATGTCTACATCCAGCTGCGCTCGAACAACGAGCCCTACATCGAGATCAAGTTCGTGCAGTGCCTGCTGTCCGAGCTCGAGTTCTCGCAGTCGGGCGAGGATCAGGCCGAGGACAGCTTCGTCGTCGACTGGGGCGCGATGGAGATGATCTACAAGGAGCAGGGCGCCCTCGGCGGCTTCGGCGAGAGCGAGCCGAAGGTGGCCGAGTGGAGCCGCGTCAAGAACATCCCGGCCTGCGAAATCTGATGTTTTCAAGCCGGCGACGCGGGGACGGCTCGCGTCGCCGGACCAATCGAATTTGAGGCAATCCCCGGGACACTCTGCGATCCCGGGGATATCTGCGTGAGGTTGGACAATGGCCGACGCAACCAACGACGCCTACGTTTTCTTCAAGAATCCCGGAACCGGCAAGATCGGGCCGGTCAACATTCACGGCGAGTCTTACGACCAGGACGACGAGACGTGGTTCGGCTATGCCTCGGAGATCAAGTCCGTCACCTTCGGCGTCGCGTCCGAGGGCAAGACCGGCCAGCTCGAGGACTCGGTCAAGGTCGACGTCAAGGACGTCACCATCACCAAGATCACCGACTGGGCGACGCCGAAATACATCCTCGCCATGGTCACCGGCGCCCGCTTCAAGGAGGCAACGATCCTCCTCCGGACGAATTTCGAGGAATATCTGCGGATCGTGTGCGAGGACGTGACCGTCAAGAGCGTCGACTTCTCGCAGAGCGACGCCGATCAGCCGCTCGACACGATCAATCTCGAATTCGCGGCCTTCACCTTCCGGTACAAGGGCGTGGAGCCGCCGCAGGACCTGAAGGACACTGACGGCCAGTACTCCGAATGCTATTTCAACAAGGAGTCCAACAAGGTCGACACGCAGGCGCGCGGCTGACCCCGCCGGCCTGCGGGGGCGGTGCTTGACACCGGAACGGATCGCGCGCCACTGTCTCGGCGCCGGTCGAAGCGCGCGAGCGAGGAGCACCATGACGGCACTCGACCTCGTCAAGGAAGGCGATCTGGACGGCGCGCTGGCCGCCCTGCAGAGCGACATCCGGGCCGATCCGTCGGACGCCAAGCTCCGTGTGTTCCTGTTCCAGCTGCTGTGCGCGATCGGCGACTGGCAGCGGGCCATCTCGCAGCTGCGGCTCTGCGCGCAGCTCGACGCGGCCGCCACCCCGATGGCGCAGGCCTATCGCGAGGCGATGGCCTGCGAGCACGTGCGCGAGCGCGTGTTCCGGGGCGAGACCGGGCCGCTCGTCTTCGGCGAGCCGCAGCAGTGGATCGCCCTGCTGATCGAGGCGCTCGGCGTGCTCGCGCGCGGCGACGCGGCCGCCGCCAAGGGGCTGCGCGAGGAGGCGTTCGAGCTCGCGCCCGCCACCTCCGGCACGCTGAACGGCGACCGCTTCGCGTGGATCGCGGATGCCGACATGCGGCTCGGCCCGGTGCTCGAGCTGATCCTCAACGGCCAGTATTACTGGGTGCCGTTCAACCGCATCGCCTCGATCAAGATCGAGCCGCCCGCCGATCTGCGCGACCGCGTCTGGACGCCGGTCACCGTCACGGTGGCCTCGGGCGGCGAGATGCCGGCCTTCATTCCGACGCGCTATCCCGGCGCGCCCGGGCTCGCCGACAACCGGCTGAAGCTCTCGCGCGCGACCGAGTGGGTCGATGTCGGCGCCGAGACCTATGTCGGCCACGGCCAGCGGGTGCTGGCGACCGACATCGCCGAAATCGCCCTCATGGACGTGCGCGACCTGGTGCTCGACGTCGAGACGCCGGCTGGCGCGGAGACCGCCGGCGAGGCGACGGCCGACCCCGCGGGAGGCGAGAGCAGCGCGGTCGGACATGACTAGTTCGATCGTCGCCGAGCGTCTCCAGCCGTCGCTGCTCGACCGGCTGACCGACGACAACCCCGAAAAGCCGACCGAGAGCCGCGACGCGCGCGTCATGGACATGCGCCAGCTCAAGCAGATCGTGCTGCGGGACCTCGTGAACCTGTTCAACACGACCAACCTCGAGGCGGTGATCGACCTCAGCAAGACGCCGCGCGCGCGGATGTCGGTGATCAACTACGGCGTGCCCGACATGTTCGGCGGCCTGGCCAACTACCAGAAGGCCAAGGAGCTGCCGCGGGCGCTGAGGAGCGTGGTGCAGACCTTCGAGCCGCGGGTGATCCCCGAGACGCTCGACATCCGTCTCGACGAGCGGATCAACAGCAAGAACGAGATCGAACTGTCGCTGATCATGAGCGGCGAGCTCTGGGCCATCCCGATGCCCGTCGAGCTCTACATGCGCACGGCGCTCAACGTGGCCGAGGGCATCATCGTCGAAGAAGAAGACGTCTGAGACGGCGCGATGGACACCCGCCTACTCAAGTTCTACGAGCAGGAGCTGGGGTTCCTTCGGGAGATGGGCGGCGAGTTCGCCGAGGCGTTCCCCAAGATCGCGGCGCGGCTCGGCATGGAGGGTCTCGACGTGCTCGACCCCTATGTCGAGCGCCTGATGGAGGGCTTCGCCTTTCTCGCGGCCCGCGTGCAGCTCGAGCTCGCCCTCCAGTACCCCGCCTTCACCCAGCATCTGCTGGAGATCGTCTACCCGCACTACGTGGCGCCGACGCCTTCGATGATCATCGCGCATCTGCGGCCCGACCCGACCCAGGGCGGCCTCGAGAACGGCTACGTGCTGCCGCGCGGCACCGCGCTGCGCAGCCCGCTGCGCGAGGGCGACACCACCGCCTGCGTGTTCTCGACGGCGAACGAGCTCCTGCTCTGGCCGATCGAGATCAGCGAGGCGGAGTACATCGACGGGCGCGGCGAGATCGTCGCCGCGGGCATGGGCGACGTGACCGACGCGCGGGCCGCGATCCGGCTGCGCATCCGCCACCTGACCGGGGAGTCGCTCTCCAACCTCTCCCTCGACAAGCTGGTGATCTATCTCGACGGCGAGGGCGGCCATCCGTGGCGGCTCTACGAGCATCTGGCCAAGGACGGCGTCGCGATCTATGCCCGCTCGACCAACCGGCGGGCCGACTGGGTGACGCGGCTCGGCGCGCATCTCCCCGTGGGCGCGCGCCCCATCCGGCCGGTCGGCTTCGATCCCGAGGAGGCGCTGCTGCCCTATCCGGGGCCGTCCTTCGACGGCTACCGCCTGCTCCAGGAATACTTCGCGCTGCCGCAGCGCTTCTTCTTCATCGAGCTGTCCGAGCTGCAGCCCGCGATCGCCCGCACCGACGAGTCGGCGCTCGATCTCTACGTTCTCTTGAGCGAAAGCGCGGCCAAGCTGCGCGAGACGATCGACCGGTCGAGCTTCCGCCTGCACGTGGTCCCGGCGATCAACCTCTTCGAGAAGCGCTGCGACCGGGTGCGCGTGCGCGAGACCGACATCGAGAGCCACGTGGTGCCCGACCGCACGGCGCCGATGGATTTCGAGGTGCACCACCTCGTGAAGGTGACCGGGATCGGCAGCCAGGGCCAGGACGACATCGAGTTCCGCCCGTTCTACAGCGCCGACGACCTGACGGCGGCGGGCGAGAGCCACACCGCCTACTACGCCGTGAAGCGGCGGATGCGCCAGCGCTCGGAGCGGCAGCGGCTGCGCGGGGCACGCACCTCGTATCTCGGGTCGGAGGTCTATCTGAGCCTCGTCGACCGTGAGAACGCGCCCTATCCCCACCAGCTCGAGCAGCTCGCCGTCGTGGCCGCCTGCTCGAACCGCGACCTGCCGCTGATCCTCTCGATCGGCAGCGGGAAGACCGACTTCTACCTGCCGGACGGCGGGCCGGTCGCCGAGATCCGGGCGATCGTCTCGCCGACGCGCCCGCGCCCTTCGCTCGGGCAGGGCGACAGCGCGTGGCGGCTGATCAGCCATCTGAGCCTCAACTACCTCTCGATCTCGGACAGCGAGCGCGGGTCCGGTGCGGCCGCGCTGCGCGAGCTGCTCGCGATCTACGCCCCCCTCGGCGACCGCGCGATGCTCAAGCAGCTCGAGGGCATCATCAACGTGCGCTCGCGGCCGATCGTGCGGCGGCTCCGCGACAAGCTGCTGTCGACCGCGGTGCGCGGCATCGAGGTCGAGGTTGAGTTCGACGAGAGTTTCTTCGAAGGTACCGGGGTCTACCTGCTCGGCGCCGTCCTGGAGCGCTTCTTCGCGAAGTACGTCGCCCTCAACAGCTTTACCGAGGCGGTGATCCGCAGCCAGGATCGAGGGGAGATCACGCGATGGCGTCCAAGGAGCGGCAGCCGGCTCCTGATCTGACGCGCCTCGCGGCGCTCACGCGGGAACCCGAGAAGTTTCACATCTTCAAGGCGCTGCGGCTGATCGAGGCGGTCTATCTGGAGGCGCCGCGGCTCGGCCGCTCGCGCCGTCCGTCGCAGGACGTCGTGCGCCTGATGCAGGACCCCGAGCTCGCCTTCCCGCCCTCGACGGTGGCCGACTTCAAGCCGGCCAAGGGCAATTCGGGCGGCCGGCTGGTCAACCGGTTCTTCGGGCTCTGGGGCCCGCAAGGGCCGATGCCGCTGCACCTGACGGAATACGCGCGGGTGC
>CAZWDE010000124.1:0-8707 GCA_964632555.1 uncultured Limibaculum sp. | reverse complement strand
GAGCGGGCATAGCCCTCGGCCATGTGGGTCGCGCCCTGCTCGTGGCGCACGAGGACGTGGCGGATGTCGTTCTGCTTGAAGATCTCGTCGTAGATCGGGAGCACGGCGCCGCCCGGATAGCCGAAGACGACCTCGACGCCCTGGTCCTTGAGCGCCTGCACCACGATCTCGGCGCCGGTCATCTCGGTGCCCGTCGGCTTCATGCGGCCCTCGTCGGCCAGGCTCGTGTCGGCCATTCTCGGTCTCCCGTCTCGTTGCCCGGCGCGGCCCGCGCCGGAATGGTCGCCGCAAACGAAAAAGGCCCCGGTCGGGGCCCTCGCGCGCGGTCGGTCGGCGGAAGCCTCAGCCTCCCCGGTGCCCGCGCGCCTCGATTACGACAATCGCAGTCATGCCTCGCCTCTCATGCGATGGTTCCCCATAGCCGGGCGGCTGCGGGCGGTCAACAACCGAACGCGCGCCGCGGTGCGACAGCTTGCGCGCCGCGCAATCTTGCGCCGCGCCCGGGGGTGTCTGGCGCAAGATGAGGCGTGTCGCGAGGGCCGCACGGGTCCGACCCTGTCCGGCGGGGCGCCGGCCGGCCGGCGACCGGGCCTAGCCCGGCAGATCCTCGACCAGCGCGGCGACGCGCTCGGGCGTGAGCGGCGTCTCGATCCGGCGCCAGTCGGCCATCTGGTTGCGCACCCAGGTCAGCTGGCGCTTGGCGTAGCGGCGGGTGGCGGTCTTCGCGGCGGTGACGGCCGCGTCGAGGCCGATCTCGCCGCGCAGATGGGCCATCAGCTCGGGCGCCCCGACCGCCTTGAGGCCGGGCGCGTGGGCCGGCAGGTCGCGCGCCATCACGGCCCGCACCTCCTCCAGCGCGCCGGCGGCCATCATGGCGTCGAACCGCGCCTCGCAGCGCGCGTAGAGCCACTTTCGCGGCGGCGCGAGGACGAGGCGCACGGCGTCCTGCGGCGCAAGGGCCGGGGGCTCGGTGCGCGCGCGCCAGGCCGCGAGGCCGATCCCGCTGTGCTCCAGAACCTCCCAGGCGCGGAGCACGCGCATCGGGTTGGCGAGGTCGAGCGTCGCCGCGGTCTCCGGATCCCGCGCGGCCAGCCGCCCGGCAAAGGCCGCGAGCCCGTCGCGCTCGAGCGCCGCCTCGGCGCTGCGGCGGAGCTCGGGCGGCACCGTGGGGATCGGCGCGATGCCCTCGGTGAGCGCCTTGAAGTAGAGACCCGTGCCGCCCACCACGACGGCGCGGCGCCCGCCCGCGCCCGCCTCGGCGATCGCGGCCGCGCAGTCGCGCAGCCACGCGCCGGTCGAGTAGGCCGCCTCGAGCGGCACGTGGCCATAGAGCCGGTGCGGCACGCGGGCCTCCTCCGCAGGGCCTGGGCGGGCCGTGAGGATCCGCCAGCCGGCATAGACCTGCTGGCTGTCGGCGTTGATCACCAGGCCGCCCGCGCGCTCGGCGAGGGCGAGGGCGAGCGCCGATTTCCCCGAGGCGGTGGGCCCGGCGAGCAGGATCGGCCGGTTGTCTTTCCCCAGCGTCATCGGGCGGGCCGCGCGGCGCCCGGAGCGCCCGGCATCTCCGCGCGCACGGGCCCGCGGGACCGGCCATTCGTTGCGTCAGGGCGGGGAATCGCGTAAACCACAGAGGCGCTCACTCGCGCGGAATGGCCGTAAAGTCTTCTACCCCCGCGCGCTCCGGGCCGGGGGCGTTGTCTGGTACCGCTCTCCACCGAGGCAGTGCGCGGAAGGTCAGCTTGGGGCCGCGGCCCGCCAGACAAAGGACGGAAGACATGGCCATCGGAACCGTCAAGTGGTTCAATGCCGAGAAGGGATACGGCTTCATCGCCCCCGAGGAGGGCGGCAAGGACGTGTTCGTGCACATCACCGCCGTGCGCGCCGCCGGCCTCGACGGCCTGAAGGACAACCAGAAGATCGCCTTCGAGATCCGCTCGGGCCGCGACGGCCGCCCGATGGCGGACGACCTGCGCGCCATCTGAGCCCGTCCGCGGACCGCGCCCGGCGGTCCGCCCGCGCCGCGGCGCCGCCCCCGGACGGCGTCCGCCCGCCTCACGGACCCTCGGGGCCGGCCGCGAGAACGGCCCCGGGGTTCATGATCCCGGCCGGGTCCAGCGCGCGCTTGATCGCGCGCATCGCCGCCAGCTTGGCCGGATCGCCGAAGCGCACGAGATCGTCGCGCTTGGCCCGACCGATCCCGTGCTCGGCCGAGATCGAGCCCCCGAGGGCCGCCGCGCGCTCGTGCAGCGCCCCCGTCGCCCGCTCCCGCAGATGCACGAACTCCGCCTTGCCGGCGCCCTCCGGCGGAAAAAGGTTGTAGTGCAGGTTGCCGTCGCCGACATGGCCGAAGCAGTTGACCCGGAGCCGGGGGTCGATCTCCGCGATCAGGCGGTCGCCCTCGGCGATGAAGCGCGCGATCTCGCCGAGCGGCACCGAGATGTCGTGGCTCGCGATGGCGCCGACGCGGCGGTTGGCCTCCGGGATCGTCTCGCGCAGCCACCACATCGCCTGCGCCTGCGCCTCCGAGGCGGCGATCGCGCCGTCGGTCGCGAGGCCCTCCTCGACCGCGTCGCCGAGCGCCGCCTCGGCCCGCTCGCGGAGGCCGGTCTCGGGCGGCGCGCCGATGTCGAGCAGAACGCGCCAGGCCGGGCGGCCGCCGAGCGGGTCGCTCTTCCCGGGGTGCTGGGCCAGCACGAAATCGATCCCCCGCGCGGCGATCAGCTCGAAGGCGGTGATCCCGTCGCCGAGCCGCTCGCGCAGGCGGTGGAGCAGCGTCACCGCCGAGGCCGGGTCCGGCACGGCGATCATCGCCGTCAGGGTCTCGGCCGGCCGCTGAAAGAGCCGGAGCACCGCCGCGGTGATCACGCCGAGCGTCCCCTCCGAGCCGATGAGCAGATGGCGGAGGTCGTAGCCCGTGTTGTCCTTCCTGAGGAGCTTCAGCCCGTGATGCACCGACCCGTCGGGCAGCACCGCCTCGACGCCGAGGCAGAGCTCGCGCGCGTTGCCGTAGCGCAGCACCTGCACCCCGCCCGCGTTGGTCGCGAGCACGCCGCCGATCCGCGCCGTCCCCTCCGCGGCGAGCGAGAGCGGGAAGAGCCGCCCCGCCGCCGCCGCCGCGCGCTGGACCTCGGCGAGGATCACGCCGGCCTCGACCACCATCGCGTCGTCCGCGGCCGACACGCGCCGGATCCGGTCCATCCGCTCGAGCGAGAGGATCACCGGCTCGGGCCCGCTCTCCGTGAGCTGCCCGCCGACGAGCCCGGTGCCGCCGGCATAGGGGATCACCGGCAGGCGCGCGCCCTGGCAGTAGCGCAGGATCGCCGCCACCTCGTCGGTCGTCCGGGGGCGGATCACCGTGGCGGCCCGGCCCCGGTAGCGGTCCCTGGGCTCGGCGAGGTAGCGCGGCTCGACGCCGGAGGCCGGCGGCCCGGCCTCGCCGACGAGGCCGTGCAGCGCGCTCAGGTGCTCGGATGTCGGCGCCAGCAGCATGACGGCGAGCTTAGGCGTCGCGCCCGCGCGCGCAAGGGCCGGGCGGCGCCGCGCGGGCGTCAGATCCGCGGCGTCGCGGCGATCAGGCGCTCGAAGAGATCGGTCCTCGCGGCCTCGGCGAGCGCCTCGAGGCCGGCGCGGTAGTCGCGCCGCAGCGCCAGGAGCGGCCCGATCTGGCGCGGGTCCGCCAGCAGCCCGCCGATCACCCGCAGGCTGCGCGGCCGCCCCTCGGCGTCGAGCGCGTCGCGCGCCACCGCCGGGATGCCGCGCTCGGCCGGGTCGGCGATGGCCCGGATCGCGAGCGCCGGGAAGCCGGCCTCGAGCGCCGCGCGCGCCACGAGATGGGTCTCCATGTCGACCGCGACGGCCCCGGTCGCCGCCGCGAGCGCGGCCTTGTCCTCGGGCGTGGCCACGATCCGGTCCGAACCCGCGATCCGCATCGGCGCCGCGCCCTCGGCGGCCCGGCCCTCCTCGATGCGCCCGGCCTCGAGCGCGAAGGCCCGCCCGTCGGCCGTGACCACGGCGTCCGGCAGGATCAGGTCGCCCGGCCGGAGCTCGGGGTCGAGACCGCCCGCGAGGCCCCAGGAGATCAGCATCCGGCAGCCCTCGCTCCACATCCGCAGCGCGGCGCGGCCGGTGCGCCGGGGATTGGCGCCGGTGGCGCCCGCGACCACGCGCCTGTGCGCGCGCCAGCGGCCGAGGGCGACGAGCTCGGCCTCCATGCCGGCGATGATGCCGAGCTTCGGCTCGGGGATCATGTCGGCCGGGCGATCCGCCCGCCGCGGCGGGGGGCGGCGGGCGGGGGCGGGTGGGCGGGACGCCCGTCGCCCCCCGCCATCGCGCCCACGCGCCTCAGATCCCCCATTTCACGCGGCGGTCGTTCGAGGCCGTCACCGCCTCGTAGCGCGCCAGCGCCCAGAGCGGGAAGAACGCCGCGTAGCCGTGGTACTTGAGGTAGAAGACGCGCGGGAAGCCGGTCCCGGTCCAGTGCCGCTCCTCCCAGCGCGGGCCCGCCTCCTCGCGCGGCGCGCGCGCGAGCCAGGCGACGCCGTGGGCGACCTCCGGGCTCTCGACCTCCCCCGCCGAGATGAGGCCGAGCAGCGCCCAGGCGGTCTGCGAGGCGGTGGCGATGGCGCCGTGGCCCTTGCCCCAGGGCTCGTAGCTCTCGAGCCCCTCGCCCCAGCCGCCGTCCGGCTGCTGGCGCGCCTTCAGCCAGTCGACCGCGCGGCGCACATAGGGCGCGCTCATGTCCTCGCCCGCGCCGTTGAGCGCGACGAGCGCCGACCAGGTGCCGTAGACATAGTTCGCGCCCCAGCGCCCGTACCAGCTCCCGTCGGCCTCCTGCTCCCGGCGGATGAAGTCGATCCCGCGCGCGATCGGCTCGGCGAAGCGCCCGCGGTCGACCTGCGCGAGCGCGCCGACGCAGCGCGCCGTCACGTCGACCGTCGGCGGGTCGAGCAGCGCCCCGTGATCGGCGAAGGGGATCGAGTTGAGATAGCCGTGCTCGTTCTCCGGATCGAAGGCGCCCCAGCCCCCGCTCGCCGACTGCATCCCCGCGACCCACTCGCAGGCGCGCGCGATGTTGGGCGCGTAGCGGTCGGGGTCGGCGCGGTGCATCGCCATGATCACCACGGCGGTGTCGTCGACATCCGGGTAGTCCGGGTTCTCGTACTGGAAGGCCCAGCCGCCGGGCTTGAGCCCCGGCCGGCGCACCGCCCAGTCGCCGACATGCTCGAGGATCTGCCGCTCGGCCAGCCAGTCGAGCGCGCGGGTGAGGCGCGGGTCGTCGCGCGCGCCCGCCTCGAGGAAGGCCTGGGCGGCGAGGCAGGTGTCCCAGACCGGCGAGAGGCAGGGCTGGAGGTATGTCTCGCCCTCCTCGCCGTCGCCGCGCTCGACCACGAGCTTCTCGATCGCCGCGCGCGCGGTGACCACGGCGGGGTGCTCGTCGGGGTAGCCGAGCACGCGCAGCGCCATCACGGCGTTCGCCATCGCCGGGTAGATGCCGCCGAGCCCGTCCTCGCCGTTGAGATGGCTGAGCAGGAACTGCTCGGCCTCGCGCACGGCGCGCTCGCGCGGGCGCTTCGGCATCAGCGGCTCGATCCGGTGCAGGAGCTTGTCGAGCACGAGAAAGGCGTCGCCGAGGCGCGAGCCCGTGGGGTTGACCTGCCAGGTCCGCTCCTCGGCGGGCGGCGTCAGGAAGAGCTCGGCGATGCCGAGCCCGGTCGGGTTCACCGCCTCGGCGCGGCGCGCGTAGAGGATCAGCAAGGGCGTCAGCACCGTGCGCGACCAGTAGGCGATCTTCGACATGTGGAAGGGGAACCAGCGCGGCAGCAGCATCGCCTCGACCGGCATGCAGGGCATCCCCTGCCACGGGATCTGGCGGAACAGCGCCATCATGATCCGGGTGAAGACGTTGGCCTTGGCCGCGCCCCCCTGCCCCAGCACCCAGGTCCGGGCCCGGCGCATATGCGCGGCGTCCGGGTCGTCGCCGGCCAGCTTGAGCGCCCAGTAGCCCTTGACCGTTGCCGAGATGTTCCCGCTGCCGTCGTGGAACAGCGGCCACGAGCCGTCGGGGTTCTGCACCCGCCGGATGTAGCGCGCGAGCCGCGCCTCGCGCGGGCCGTCGATCTCCCCGAGGAAATGGCGGAGCAGGATGTACTCGGCCGGGATCGTGCAGTCGGCCTCCAGCTCGAAGACGATGTGCCCGTCCTCGCGCTGCAGCGCCCAGAGCTTCTCGCCCTGCTCGTCGATCAGCCGGCGCAGGCCCGGACGGTCGGGCGGCCGGCCCGCGGCGCCGTCGGCCGCGGGTGGCCCCGCCGAGGCCCGCGTCGCGGCGCTGGCCGGGGCGGCCGATGCCCCCGTCGCCGTGCCCGCCAGTGTGCCGGTCGCCCTGCTCGCGCTGTGATGCATCTGTCCCACTCTCCGCCGTCGGTCGTCTTTTTGTGTCGTCGTCGGTTCGGTCGGGCCGGGCCAGGCCACCGGCTCAGGCAACGGGCGCTCCCGCCAGGCGCGCCGCGGTCTCTCCGGACCGGACCGCGCCCTCGATGGTCGCGGGCAGGCCGGTGTCGGTCGCGTCGCCCGCGAGCCAGAGATTCGCCATCGGCGTGCGCGCGCGCGGCCGCCTCGCCAGACCGGCCGGCGACTGGTCGAACGTCGCCCGCCGCTCCTTGTTGAGCCGTGCCGCGACATAGCGGCTGTCGGGGTCGAGGCCAAGCGCGCGCACGGTTTCCCCCCAGAGACGTGGCAGAAGTGTCTCGGGGTCCTCGCGGTCGAGCCCGAGCGCGTCGGAGGCCGACACGGTGAGGCTCGCGACGTCGCCGCGGCGGAAGATCCAGTGCGTCGCCGCCGAGAGCACGCCGAGGATGCGCGGCGCCCCGTCGAGCCGGGCGGCGTCCTCGGGGGCGAGGCGGAAGAACGCGTTGAGGATGGCGCAGGCGTCGTCCGGGGCGTCGACCTCCGGCAGCACGGCGCGGAGCCGCGAGGGCGGCAGCGCGAGAACCGCCGCGTCGCCCGGGCCGAGCCGCTCGGTCCCGTCGGAGAAGCGGAGCGCGGTCGCGCGGCCCGCGGCGCGCTCGACCGCCCGCAGGACCCGACCGTGCCGGATCGCGACGCCCCGCGCCGCCAGCCAGTCGACCGCGGGCTCGACGAGCGCGTGGCCGAGCCCGCCCGGCGCCAGCATCGGCCGGGCCTGCGCCCCGCCCCGCAGGAACGTCTCGGAGAGCACGCGCCAGAGCAGCCGCGCGGAGGCGCGCTCGGGCGTGGTGTTGATCGCGGCGAGCGTGAGCGGCTCCCAGAACCGGGTCCAGAGGGGACCCCGCTCGCGGATCGCCTCGGCGACGGTCGCGCCCTCCCCCGCCAGCGCCAGCCGCCAGCCGCCGAGATAGTCGGCGAGGCGCGTGCCCGGGATGCGCCGCCCGGGCGCCGCGACCCACCACGGCACCGGGCCGTCGTTGAGCCGCACCCGCCAGCGCTCGCCGCTCGCGAGATCGGCGAAGGCGAAGGCCGCCTCGGGTTCGGCGACCAGCCGGTCCGCCGCGCCGATCAGGCCGAGATAGGCGCGCACCGAGCGGTTGCCGGTGAGCACGAGATGATTGCCGTTGTCGATCCGCCGGCCGAGGCGCGGGTCCTCGAGGCTGCGGCAGCGCCCGCCCGGATGCGCCTGCGCCTCGTGCAGCGCGACGCGGCGGCCGGCGGCGACGAGGCGCACGGCGGCGGAGAGGCCCGCGAGGCCGGCGCCCACCACGTGGACGACGGGCGCGTCCGCAGACGAGCCCGCCCCCGCGCTCGCGGCCGCGGCGAGCCCGCCGTCAGCCATGGGCGCCGCGCGCCGGCCCGAGGGCGGCGCCGCCGGGGGCGACGAAGCAGGCGACGCCGCGCCAGAGCTTCTCGGCCTTGGAGAGGCGCACCACCGCCCCGCGCCGGAAGCCCGCCGCCTCCATCCGCGCGAGATAGGCGGCGTAGACCCCCATCATCAGGAGCGCGGGCGCGAGGCGCGTGCGGGCATGCGCGGGCACGAGCGGGCGGACGGCGGCGAACTCGGCGCGCGCGAGCCGGCCGAGATCGGCCGCCGCGGCGGCCAGCGCGGGATGCGCGACGGCGCCCGCCGGGTCGTGCGGGATCGCGTGCGCGTCGAGGATCTCGGCGGGCAGATAGAGCCGGCCCATCGCGGCGTCGGCCTCGATGTCGCGCAGGATGTTGGTGAGCTGGAACGCGTCGCCGAGGCGGAGCGCGAGCCGCTCCGAGACCTCGCCGCGCCACGCCCCGAAGATCCGCATCGAGAGGAGGCCCACCGCGCCGGCGACCCGGCGGGTGTAGCGCCGCAGCACGGCCATCGTCGGCGCCACGATCGGACCGTCGGCGTCCATCTGCATGCCGTCGATCAGCGCGTCGAACTCGGCCCGCGGCAGGCCGTGGCGCGCCACGGGCCCCGAGAGCGCGAGCCCGATCGCCGAGCGCGGCCGCCCGGCATAGAGCGCGGCGATCTCCGCGCGCCAGGCGTCGAGCAGGCGGTGCTTCTCGTCGAGCGGCCAGTCCGGACCCTCCTCCGGGCCGTCGGCGATGTCGTCGATCACGCGGGCGAACGCGTAGAGCGCCCACATCGCCTCGCGCCGGGGCCGGGCGAGGATGCGCATGCCGTGCGCGAAGGAGGTCTTGGAGCGCGCCGTGATCTCGGCCACCACGCGCGCGGGGTCGGCGCCCGCGGGCGCCGGGGCCGGCG
>CAZWDE010000123.1:0-8717 GCA_964632555.1 uncultured Limibaculum sp. | reverse complement strand
CACTCGATCTATTCGGTGATCTCGCCCGAGGGCTGCGCCTCGATCCTCTGGAAGAACGCGGAGAAGATGCGCGAGGCCGCCACGGCGCTCCGCCTCACCGCGCAGGATCTCGAACGCCTCGGCGTCTGCGACCGCGTGGTGCCCGAGCCGCTCGGCGGCGCGCAGCGCGACCCGGCGGTCACCATCGTGCGGGTGGGCGACGCGCTCGGTCAGGCGCTCGACGGGCTCTGCGCGCTCGACGCGGAGGTGGTGCGGGCCGACCGCCGGCGCAAATACACCGAGATCGGGCGGCGCGGCCTCGGCTGACGCGCAACTCCCATGCGAATTGCGAATCGGGACTTTGCAAGTTGCGCATCAGAAGATTTCTGTCGAGCGCGGCATAAGGTTCACGTTAGCCGCGGTCGAATCGCCGATCCGGCGTCGCGCGTTGTCCGT
Organism: uncultured Limibaculum sp.; assembly: GCA_964632555.1. Lineage (GTDB taxonomy): Bacteria > Pseudomonadota > Alphaproteobacteria > Rhodobacterales > Rhodobacteraceae > Thermohalobaculum. Next base: position 8,282 of record CAZWDE010000123.1, on the reverse strand, counting down.
TTGTTTGGCGGTACCCATGACTGAGACGAGTGTGATGCGCCGCCTTCGCGGCGCAGCGGTGGCCTGCGGGGTTCTCCTCGCTGCTGCGATGCCGATGTCGGCCGTGTCTGCGCCGGCTGGACTGGTCGACCAGGAGTACGCTTTCGACCCTGACCTGCCGTTTTCCGTGGCCGCCGAGGTGAACGGGAATGCGAACCGGACACAGGCACAGGGCTTCACGGTCGGCCTCGATGGCCTGCTGACCGGGGTCGAGGTGCTCATTTCCCGATTCAATACGAACTCGGTCGCGAGCGAGCTGACGGTGAACATCGTCGAGGTCGGCAATTCGGGCGAGCTCCTGCCCGACGAGGTCAGGGCCACGACGACCGCGACGCCGACGGTGCCCGGCTCTGGCTTCGATGTGGAGTTCGTCGCCTTCACATTCGACACGCCGCTCGCCGTGACGATCGGGGAAATGCTCGCGATCCAGCTCGTCTCCGATGCCCCGAGAGGGAACGGGTACCGTTGGGCCAGCGCTTCTCAAGACGGCGGCTATGACGGCGGTGTCGCATACATTAATGGCAGCACAAATCCGACTCAGGATTTCGGCTTCAGGACCTTCGTCGCTGCCGACCAGGTGCAGCCGATCCCGCTGCCGGCGGCCGGCTGGATGCTGCTGGCCGGCGTCGGCGGGCTGATCGCGGCCGGGACGCGCCGGAACGCCTGAGCCTGCGGGCGGGGCGTCCGGCGCCCCGCCGTCGCGGCCCGCGGGCCGGACGACCGGCCGGATCACGGTTTCCCGGGGCGAGGGCGATCAGCGCCCCGCCTTCGCCGCCCTCCGGCAGCGGTCGGAACAATAGCGGACCTCCTCCCAGACCTTCGCCCACTTCTTGCGCCAGGCGAAGGGCAGGCCGCAGGTCGCGCAGGTTTTCGTCGGCAGCTCGGCCTTCTTGCGCATCCGCGCCATGGTCAGGACACGCAGGGAGCCGCGGCGCGGGCCTCGCCGCGGCCGTCGAAGAGGCCCGACCAGGTCTCCTCCACGCCGTCCTCGGAGCGGAAGCGGGCGGTGAAGCGCGCGCCCTCGATCTCCGCGCCCTCGATCGTGGTGCCGGCGCCGGGCGAGACGGTGTCGTCGAAATCGACCGTGAAGGCGAAGCGCGCGCCGGGGCCGAACCCCTCGAAGGCGAGCGGAATGCGGGTGGCGCCGTCCGGCAGATCGGGCTCGGCGACCAGCGCCACCGGCCCCGGGACCGGGCGGAACCGCTGGGGCGACCCGCGCCCCGCGCCGCCCCGCACCGTGTCGAGCACGAGCCGCCCGGCCGACCCTTCGAGCGCGATTTCGGCGGCCACCACCGTCCACCGCCCCGTCCGGTCCTCCGGCGTGCGGTTCTCGATCACCACGCGGTCGCGCGGCGCGCCCTCGGCCACGCGCGCCACCGCCTCCGGCCCGCACAGCGCGCGGGCCGTGGCCGGCAGGGCAAGAGCGAGAAGGACGATCGGGAGCCGCATGAGCGGCGATATGCAGCGCCCGGCCGCCTCCGCAAGGCCCGCCTCAGCGCTTCCACTTCGCCTTGGTCGCCTCCTTGATCGGCCACTCGATCTTGCGGTTGTCGAAATGATGACACTTGATCTGGCCGCCCGAATACTCGGGCACGTATTTGAGGCAGCTGGAGATCGCGGCGAGCACGTTGCGCGGGGTGGAGAGCGAGACGTCCACCGCCTCGCCGCTCAGATGCCGCGAGAGGTTCCGCGGCCCGACGTCCTTGAGGATGCATTGCATGAATTCATCCTTCTTGCCCTCGTTGAACAGCTCGTCGAGCCGCTCCTTGAGCCGCGGATTGCTCCGCAGATAGACGTAGAGATTGCCGCGCTCGATGTGCTTGTCCCAGTAGCGATACATGATGTCGGCCTGCTGGGTCTCGGAGCGCTTGCCCGACGTGACCTTGATCTCGCAGCCGAAGAAATTGGCGATGTCCTTGAGGACATTGACGATCTTGCTGTCGAGCCCGCTGACCGGGCCGACGACCTTGCCGCCGCCGGCCGGGGCCGGAGCGCCGCCGGCGCCGTTCCCTTTCTTGGCGTCGTCGGCCTTTTTCTTGTCGTCCGCCTCTTTCTTCCGGTCGTCCGCCGCCTTTTTCGGGTCTTCGCCGAGCTTGGAGACGGTGGTCTTGCCCGGGTCGACCCGCCCGTCCGGCTTGAAGCCGCAGACCTTCTCCTGGAACTTCTTGATCGCCGCTTCGGTGTTCGGCCCGTTCAGGCCGTCGACGTCCAGCTTTTTGAAGCCACAACTGGAGGCGAATTTGTTGAGCGCCTTCTGTACGGCTTCGACGTCCGGTTTCTTGTTCTTGCCGCCTTTGCCGACGGATGCCGATATCTTGACCATCTTTGCAACTCCGAAGATTCAATGCCTTGCGCGCCGGATTATTCGCGAGATTGCCCCGGGGGCAAGCCCGTTCCGATCAAAAATCGAAGCTCCGCTGGGACCCGGTCGCCGGCCGGGCGCGCTTCGGCTGGGGGTCCTCGCCGCGGGGGCGGCGGCGGGAGGCGTGGCGGCGGATCACCTCGGCCTTGGCCTCGGCGAAGCCCTCCTGACGGCGATGCGCGTAGACCTTCTCGCGCGCGGCCCGGGCGGCCGAGACCGGTTCGACGAGGGGCCGCGGATAGTCCCGCCCGATCACGCAGCCGGCCTCGCGCTGGACGCTCTCGGGCATCTTCCACGGCTCGTGGACATAGCCGCCGGGCACGCCCGCAAGCTCCGGCAGCCAGCGGCGCAGGAACACGCCCTCGGGGTCGTGATCGCGCGACTGCTTGACGGGGTTGTAGACCCGCAGCGTGTTGATGCCGGTGACGCCCGACTGCATCTGGCACTGCGACCAGTGGATGCCCGGCTCGAAATCGGTGAAGAGCCGGGCGAGCGGCCGCCCGAAGGCCCGCCAGTCGAGCCAGAGATGGTAGGCGGCGACACACACCACCATCGCCCGCATGCGGAAGTTGAGCCAGCCCGTGGCGGTCAGCGCGCGCAGGCAGGCGTCGACCATCGGCAGGCCGGTCTCGCCGCGCTCCCAGGCGGCGAGGCGCTCGGGGGAGTGGTCGGGCTCGCGCAGGCCCTCATAGGCCGGGTGCATGCAGCGGTGCTCGATCTCGGGCTCGTCCTCGAGCTTCTGCATGAAGTGGCAGCGCCAGTGGAGACGGGTGGTGAAGCTGTCGATCGAGGCGCGGAAGCGGCCGGATCCGTGCCGGCGCTTGGCGTCCAGCGCCTCCTGGTAGCAGGTGCGGGTCGAGACGGTGCCCCAGGCGAGATGCGGCGAGAGCCGCGAGCAGGCGTCGTAGGCCGTCACCGGGGAGGACATGGCGCGGCGATAGTCCTCGCCGCGGTGGTGGAGAAAGCTCTCGAGCAGCGCGCGGGCCTCGGCCGAGGAGGCGCCGATCTCCTGGGCCGGGTCGGGCGCGAGGCCGAGATCGGCGGCCGAGGGCAGGGCGCCCGCCGCCTCGCCATGGGGCGGCAGCGCGGCCGGCGCCGGGACCTGCGGGCGCAGCATCCGCCGGTCCCATTGCTGGGCCCAGCCGTCGCGCGAGCCGAGGCGCCGGACGACGCCGTTCAGCTGGTGCTCGTGCCAGGGCACGCCCTCGGCCCGCGCCCACGCGGCCACCCGACGGTCGCGGGCGTAGGTCCAGCCGTCGCCCGTCTCCTGGTGGGACCGGAGCGTCACGGCCCCGTGGCGGCGGCGGAGCGCCTCGAGCACCTCCACGGCGTCGCCCGTGCGGATCACGAGCGGCGCGCCGAGCCGCGCGAGCTCCGCGCCGAGGGCCTCGAGCGCGCCGGCGACGAAGCGCCACTGCCGGGCGGAGGCGACCGGCTGCGCCCAGAGCCCGGGCTCGACGATGTAGAGCGGCAGCACGGGGCCGGCCGCGGCCGCGGCGGCCAGCGGCTCGTGGTCCTCGACCCTCAGGTCACGCTTGTACCAGACGATCTGGATCGCTCGATCCGCCATGCCCCGTCCTCCCAGCCGGAGAGGTGGGCGCGAGCCGGCGAGGTCAAGCGTCCTTGTTCGGCCAGTCCTGGTCCCTGGTGAGGCTCTCCTTCGCCTGCATCATGAATTCCTCCATGTGCCGGCGCAGCTCCGCCTCGGTCACCTCGACGCCGCGCTCGCTGAGGTCGCGGAACACCTTGCGGAACACGTCGCGCTCCCCCGGCTCCTCGAAATCGGCGACGATCACCGCGCGGACATAGGCCTCGGCGTCGGCCGGCGAGAGCCCCATGACGCCCGCGGCCCAGAGCCCGAGCAACCGGTTGCGCCGCGCCTCGGCCTTGAACTGCATTTCCTGGTCGTGCGCGAAGCGGGCCTCGAACGCGCGCTCGCGATCGTCGAAGGTGGTCATGCGTTTCCCCGTCTTGTCCCCGGTGGGCTGCCGTGCCGAGCATATACGACCTGCCCCGGGCGGTCGCCAGTCGGAAGGCCCGCGCGCGGCGTCGCCGCAGGCCGCGGCCCCGCTTTTTCGCGCGCCATCTTGTCTGTCCGGGGGCGCCTCCCTATAGACCGGAGAGCGGCGGCATGCACCGCCCGATGATCTGGAGCATTTCCCCATGGCGCGGCGCAGACTCGTCTACGAGGGCAAGGCGAAGATTCTCTACGAGGGGCCGGAGCCCGGCACCTTCATCCAGTATTTCAAGGACGACGCCACCGCCTTCAACGCCGAGAAGAAGGACGTGATCGACGGCAAGGGCGTGCTCAACAACCGCATCTCCGAGCACATCATGACGGCGCTGACGGGCGTCGGCATCCCCAACCACTTCATCCGCCGTCTCAACATGCGCGAGCAGCTGATCCGCGCCTGCGAGATCGTCCCGCTCGAGGTGGTGGTGCGCAACGTCGCCGCCGGATCGCTCTCCAAGCGGCTCGGGATCGAGGAGGGCACCGCGCTGCCGCGCCCGATCATCGAGTTCTACCTGAAGGACGACAAGCTCGGCGACCCGCTGGTGACCGAGGAGCACATCCTCGCCTTCAACTGGGCGAGCCAGCAGGACGTCGACGACATCATCGCGCTCGCGCTCAGGGTCAACGACTTCCTCTCGGGCCTGTTCCTCGGCGTCGGGATCAAGCTCGTCGACTTCAAGATCGAGACCGGCCGGATCTGGGAGGGCGACTACCAGCGGATCATCGTGGCCGACGAGATCTCGCCCGACAGCTGCCGCCTGTGGGACGTCAAGACCGGCGAGAAGCTCGACAAGGACGTGTTCCGCCGCGATCTGGGCTCGCTGTCCGACGCCTATTCCGAGGTGGCGCGCCGGCTCGGCATCCTGCCCGAGGGCGGCGGCGGCGCCCGGCAGGGCCCGAAGCTCGTCCACTGAGCGCGTGGCCTGGGCCCTCGACGCCACGCACGAGACCTCCGCCGGCCGCGTCGCCGCCGGCCAAGCGGGCGAGGGGCCGCCGCTCGTCCTCGCCCATGGCTGGCCGTGGTCGTCCCGTTCGTGGCACCGGGTCATCCCGCATCTCGCCGGGCGGTTTCGCGTTCACTGGTACGACATGCCCGGGTTCGGCCGTTCCGAGATGCCGGCCGAGCGGCCGACCGGCATGGACGCGCAGGGCCGGGTCTTCGCCGAGATGCTCGCGGCCTGGGGTCTCGAGCGGCCGCACGTCGTGGCGCATGATTTCGGCGGCGCGATCAGCCTCCGCGCCCATCTGCTGCACGGGCGGGACTACGAGCGGCTGGTGCTGATGAACGTCGTCGCCATGCGGCCCTGGGGCTCGGCGTTCTTCGAGCATGTGGGGCGGCACCTCGACGCCTTTCTCGGCCTTCCGCCGCACATCCACGCCGCCGTCGTCGAGGCCTATGTCCGCGGCGCGCTGGTGAACCCGTTGCCGCCGGAGGACGTCGAGGCGCTCGTCGAGCCTTGGCTGTCCGAGGCGGGCCGGACGGCCTTCTACCGCCAGTTCGCGCAGGCCGACGAGCGGTTCACCGCCGAGATCGAGCCGCATTACGGCGCGGTGCGCTGCCCGGTCGCGATCCTCTGGGGCGAGGACGATCCGTGGATCCCCGTGGCGCGCGGCGAGGCGCTGCACGCCGCGATGCCGGGATCCGCCTTCGAGCGGCTCGAGGGTGTCGGCCATCTGCCGCAGCTAGAGGCGCCGGACCGGGTGGCGGCGCGCCTCCTCGAGCGGCTGTCGGCGCCGGCGTCGTGACCGGACCCGCCTGCGCCGCGCCGCGAGGGGCTTTCCAGGCGGCCGCGATCGGCATATCTGTCGGTCAGGCGGGTGCTGTTCTTCCCGTGCGAGGACAGAATCCTGGTGGCCATATCTCTCTCGCGGGAGCTGGCTCTGCGCTTGGTCGTGGCCTCGCGCATCCGGTGCCCACCTGGTTGTCCAGGCTCGCGAGGATCTGACACCTCCACGGTCGCTACGGGCCCGCCGCCCACGCCGCCCGGAGCCGTCCCCATCGCGGCCCGACGCCGCGGGCCGGCCGGCGGGCGTCCGCCCCACCGTCGAGCGAGGAGCGCCATGACCCCGAGCCCCGCCATCGCCGCCCCTGCGCGGCGCCCGTGATGGAGAAGCCGCCGCCGTCCGAAGCGAAGGCCGAGGCGCGGCGCGCCGCGTTCGCGCGGCGCAAGGCCGCGCATGCGGCGGCGTCCGGCGCGGGCGAGGCCGCGCGCGACCGCTTCCTCGCCGCGGGCCTCCACCACGGCGCCGACATCGTCTCCGCCTACCGCCCGATCCGCACCGAGATCGACCCGACGCCGATCATGGAGGCGCTGGCCTCCGAGGGGCGCGCGCTCGCCGTGCCGGTGATCGAAGGGCCGGGGCTGCCGCTCCGCTTCCGGGCCTGGCGGCCGGGGGCGGCGATGGTCGCGGGGCCGTTCGGCGCCGAGGTCCCGGCCGAGGGCGACTGGCTCGAGCCTGATCTCCTGATCGTGCCGCTCGTCGCGTTCTCGGCCGAGAACGGGGCGCTCTGGCGGCTCGGCTATGGCGGCGGGTTCTACGACCGCACGCTGGCGGGCCTGCGCGCGCGACAGGCGGTGACGGCGGTGGGGCTCGCCTTTGCCGCGCAGCAGGCCGAGGCGCTCCCGCGCGACCCGACCGACGAGCCGCTCGACGCGGTCGTGACCGAGCGGTCCGTGCTGCGGCCGTGAGCGAGACCACGGGGCTCTCGGTGCGCCCGGCCGCGGCCGGCGATCGCGCCGCCGTCTGGGCGATGCTGGAGCCGGTGATCCGCGCGGGCGAGACCTACGCGCTCCCCCGCGACATGGGGCGGGAAGCCGCCCTCGATGTCTGGTTCGACCCCGCGCACCGGGTGTTCGTCGCCGAGGCCGAGACGACGCTCGGCACCTATTACCTGCGCGCCAACGCGAAGGGCGGGGGCGCGCACGTCGCGAACTGCGGCTACGTGACGGGCCCGGCGGCCGAGGGCCGCGGCGTGGCGCGGGCGATGCTCGCGCACTCGCTCGATGCGGCGCGGGCCGCCGGCTTCCGGGCGATGCAGTTCAACTTCGTCGTCGCGACGAACACGCGGGCGATCGCGATCTGGGAGCGGGCGGGCTTCCGCGTCGTGGGTCGCCTGCCCGAGGCCTTCGCGCATCCCCGCCTCGGGCTCGTCGACGCGCTGGTGATGCATCGCCCGCTCTGAGCGGGCGGCGGTCGCGTCGTCAGCGCGGAATCTCCAGCCGCTGCCCCTCGACGATCACGTTGGGATTGCTGAGGAGGCCGCGATTGGCGTCGAAGATCTCGTCGAAGCGGAACGGGTCGCCGTAGAACCGCTCGGCGATGGTCGAGAGGCTGTCGCCCCGCTGCACCACGTAGAAGCGCGGCTCGCGCGGGCTCGGCTCGACCGCGGTGGCCGTTTCCTCCGCCGCCGCGTCCGGCTCGGTGGCCGCCACGGCGGTCTCCGCCGCCTCGGCCGCCGGCGCGGGCTCGTCCTCCGTCGCGGCCCCCGTCTCGGCCTCGTCCGTCTCGCCGAGCTCCACGGGGTCGATCGCCGCCGCGAGGCCGGTCGCCACCGGTTCCCCGGCGGTCGGCTCGGCGGGTGCGGGTGCCGGCGTTGCCTCGCCGGCGGTCTCGGGAAGGGCCGGCGTCTCGGGATCGGCCGCGGGTCCGATCTCCGGCAGGAGCGCGACCGGCGACGGCTCTGGCGCGTCGGCTCCGGCGTCGGCGGCCACCGCGCCGGTGCCGGCTTCGGTGGAGGCGTCCGGGCCGGTCGCGGGGTCCGCCGGCGCCGGTGGCGCGAGCCGCGAGGTCACGGCCGCGGCGCCGCCCGCCTCCGGGAGCGGCAGGGCGGGGCGGGCCGCCGCGGACGCGCCGGGGGCGGGATCC
>CAZWDE010000122.1:0-8877 GCA_964632555.1 uncultured Limibaculum sp. | reverse complement strand
GAGCTTCTTCGGCCCCGGGCTCACCGCCCATGTCTCGATGGCCGAGCCGGTCTGCGGGCGGCTCCACAGCGCGCTCGCCCACACCGCGATGGCGCGGGAGATCCCCTATCACGCCCGCGGCACCTATCTCTGCATGGAGGGGCCGCAGTTCTCGACGCTGGCCGAGAGCCGGCTCTACCGCGACGTCTGGGGCACGGACGTGATCGGGATGACCAACATGCCCGAGGCCAAGCTCGCGCGCGAGGCCGAGCTCTGCTACGCCACGGTCGCGATGGTGACCGACTACGACAGCTGGCACGAGGAGCACGGCGAGGTCGACATCCAGGCGATCCTGCGCACGATGCACGCCAATGTCGCGACCGCGCGGACGCTCCTCGCCGCGCTGATCCCGGCCCTCGGGACGGCGCGCGCGCCCTGCGCCTCGGGCTGCGACCGCGCGCTCGAGCACGCCGTCATCACCGCGCCCGAGGCGCGCGACCCCGCGCTCGTCGCGCGGCTCGACGCGGTCGCGGGGCGCGTTCTCGGCTGACGGCGCGCGGCGGTTGGTGATCGGGTTCGCCCGCGCTACCCTTCGCGGAGCGCCCCAACAGCGGAGACAGCCATGCGCATCCCCGGCGTCCTGACCTTCGTCGCCGCGCTCCTGGCCGGCGGCCCGGCCCTCGCGAGCGCCTGCTACTCCTTCGTCGAGGGCGCGCCGCGCTACGCCGCGCTCGGGCCGGTGGCGATCGCCGAGCCGGTCGACATCCGCTACGTCGTGCACTCGACCTACCGGATCGAGAGCCCGGCCGGCGTGACGATCAACACCGACTATTTCGGCGCCGACGGGCCGGGCGGCGTGCCCATGGTCGTGACGATGAACCGCGCGCACGAGAGCCACTTCACCAACTTCCCCGACCCCGCGATCGAGCACGTGCTGCGCGGCTGGAACCCCTCGGGCGAGGGGCCGGCCGAGCACCAGGTCGAGATCGACGACGTGGTGATCCGCAACGTCACCACCGACATCCGCGGCTGGGGCGAGACCGGGCGCGACGGCAACTCGATCTTCGTCTTCGAGATCGGCGCGCTCTGCATCGGCCATCTCGGCCACCTGCACCACCAGCCGACGCCCGAGCAGTATGCCCGCCTCGGGCGGATCGACATCCTGATGGTGCCGGTCGACGGCAGCTTCACCATGGCCGTGCCCGAGATGATCGAGGTGGCCAAGACGCTGAAGTCGCGGATCGTGCTGCCGATGCACTATTTCGGGCGCTCGACGCTCGAGCGGTTCCTCGCCGGGATGGCCGACGAGTTCGCCATCGACGTCCGCGAGGAGGAGGTGCTGACGGTCTCGGTCGAGACCCTGCCGTCGCGCCCGACCGTCGTGGTGCTGCCGCCGGCGCGCAATCCCTTCGGCCTCGACTGAGGGCCCGGGGGCGCGGGCGCGCCCCCGGCCGGCGATCAGACGACCTTGGTGTCGAGCTTCGGGCCGTGGCCGGTCTTCTTGTCGAACTTCACGTGCACCTCGGCGAGGCGCTCGTCGAGCCCGGTCTCGTAGGCCTCCTTGAGCGCGATCAGGAGATTGGCGAAGGCGTGCCGGGCGGCCTCGCGCTCGCTGTCGCCGGTGCCCTCGGCGCGCATCTCCTGCATCTCCTTCACGATCGCCGTGGCCTCGTCGTGGGCGAGGCGGAAATGCTTGCCCTCGTGGATCGCGAGCGCCTTCTCGAAGCGCGCCCACTCGGCCTCCGCCTTCTTGGAGAGCCCCTTGCCCGCGAGCCGCGGCAGCAGGATCTCGCTCTCCATGCGCACCGTGAGCGACTTGAGCTTCGCCGTCGCGAAGTAGATGTCGCCGTGCTGCTCGACCGGGCCGGCGGGGGCGGGCTCGGCCTTGCCGAGATCGACGATGAGCTTGGTCGTCGTCAGCGCCGCGCACTGCTTGCCGTCGTTCGGGTCCTTGGGCCCGGACCGGTCGATGTCCTTGCGGATGTCGGCGAGCGTGGCGCCCTTGACCTTGTAGTAGGTGGGGCTCGGGCACTTGCCCGTGAGCTTGACTGCCATCTCGGTAATCTCCTCGTGAAAAATGGCTTCCGGTCGCGCCCAGATAGGCAGCCGCGCGCAAAGGTTCCAGATGCCGGGCGACGTTTTCGCGCCGGCGGCCGCGGGCTCTGCCATTGACATCGGCGCGCGGGCGGGCCGTCCTGCCGGGCGCCGAGGGGAACGGAGGGAGCCCGTGACCGATTTCCTGATGCAGATGTTCGGCGCCACCTGGATCGAGTGGCTCGCCGCCGCGCTCAACGTGATCGGCGTGATCCTGACGATCCGGCGCTCGCTCTGGAGCTTCGCGTTCGGCATCCCGGGCGTCGTGCTCTACGCCTGGATCTACTACGACGTGCGGCTCTATTCCGAGGCGCTGCTCTACGTCTACTATTTCGTCATGCTGTCGGCCGGCGTGCACTGGTGGCTGCGCGGTCGCGAACCCGGCGCCGGGCCGATGGGCCGCGTGATGATCGAGGCGACGCCCGGCTTCGAGCGGCTGGTGCTCGCGCTCGCGACGGTTCTGGCGGCGGTCGCGCTCGGCTACGTGATGCGCACCTACACCGACGCCGACATCCCCTTCGTGGACGCGGCCACCACGGCGCTCGCGCTCACCGCGCAGTACTGCCAGTCGCGCCGCCGGGTCGAGACCTACCCGCTCTGGGCCGTCTACAACGCCGCCTCGGTCGTGATCATGCTCTACAAGGAACTGATCCCCTTCGCGGCGGTCTACGGCATCTTCCTCGCGCTCTCCTTCGTCGGGATGCGCGCCTGGATCGGCGCGTGGCGCCGGGGGCGGCCGCTGGAGGCGTGAGCCGGGGCGTTGCCCCGAGGACACAGCCCAACATATTTGCCGCGACCACATCCCATGTTCTCAACTTCTCCACAATCCGCGCGCACATCTGTGGGCAACATTGTGGAGAAAGTCGATGACCCTGCTCACCGCACGGCTTCTGTGCCACCTGCACGAGCGTCAGGATTGGCCGACCCGGCGCCTCGCCTATGTCTCGCCGGCGCTCTATGGCGACATGCTGGGTGCGGCGTGGAACCTGTTGCGCCGCAACCACGCCCCGGCGCCCTGAGCCGGGCGCGCCGGGCCGAACCCCGCCGCGGCGCGCGCCGGGTGCGTCTCGGCGCGAGACCCGGCGCTTGCATCGAAGGGGGGCGCGGCTAGGATCGCGGGGCGTCGCTCAGCCAAGGCCCTTCATGCACCCGAAGCCCCTGCGGGACTACATCCGGACGATCCCCGACTTTCCCGTGCCCGGCATCCAGTTCCGGGACGTGACCACGCTGTTCAACGACGCGGTCGGCTTCCAGCGCGCCGTCGACGACCTCGCCGCGCCCTATCTCGACCGCCATGTCGAGATCGTCGCGGCGATGGATGCCCGCGGCTTCATCCTCGGCGGCGCGCTCGCCTACAAGCTCAACCTCCCCTTCGTGCCGATCCGCAAGAAGGGCAAGCTGCCGGGGGCGACGCTGGTGGAGGCCTATTCGCTCGAATACGGCGAGGCGATCGTGGAGATCCACGACGACGCCTTCGAGGCCGGCGCCAAGGTGCTGCTGGTCGACGACCTGATCGCCACCGGCGGCACCGCGGTCGCCGGCGTCAAGCTGATCGAGCGCCTCGGGGGCGATCTGGTCGCGGCGAGCTTCGTCGTCGACCTGCCCGAGCTCGGCGGGCGGCAGCGGCTCGAGGCGATGGGGATCGAGACCCACGTGCTGATCAGCTTCGAGGGCCACTGATGAACGCCGCCGACGTGATCGCAGCGCGGCTCCACGCCGCCGGATGCCGCCATGCCTTCGGCATCCCGGGCGGCGAGGTTCTGGCGCTGATCGACGCGCTCGAGCGCGCCGGGATCCGGTTCCATCTCGCCAAGCACGAGAACGCGGCCGGCTTCATGGCCGAGGGCACCTGGCACGCCACCGGCGCGCCGGGCGTTCTGGTCGCGACGGTGGGCCCCGGGATCGCCAACGCCTTCAACGTGGTCGCCAACGCCGAGCAGGACCGCGTGCCGCTGGTCGTGCTCTCCGGCATGGTCGACCCGGCGGAGGCGGTCTCCTACACCCACCAGGTCTTCGACCACGCCGCCGTCTTCGCCCGCGTGACCAAGGCGAGCCTCCGGGCCGAGCCGGGCGCGGTCGACCTCGTGATCGACAAGGCGATCGCCATCGCCACCGCGCCGCGCAAGGGCCCCGTGCACATCGACCTGCCGATCGGCCTCGCCGAGGCCGAGCAGCCCGATCCGCGCACCGCGCTCCGCGGGCCGATCGGCCCGAGCGCGCCGGCCGAGGGCCCGGCGCGCGAGGCGGCGCGCGCCCGCTTCGCCGAGGCGCGCCGCCCGGTGATCGTCGCGGGGCTCGATGTCCTCGAGGAGCCCGACGGCCCCGCGCAGCTCGCCGCCTTCGCCGAGCGCCACGAGATCCCGGTCCTCACCACCTACAAGGCCAAGGGCGTGCTGGCCGAGGACCACCCGCTCTCGCTCGGCGGCCACGGCCTCAGCCCCAAGTCCGACGCGATCGTGCTGCCGGCGCTCGCCGAGGCCGACCTCGTGCTCGCCCTCGGCTACGACCCGATCGAGATGCGCGCCGGCTGGCGCCGCCCGTGGGACCCCGCGGCCTGCATCGAGATCGCCCACGCGCCCAACACCCACGACATGCACCATGCGGGCCTCGGCTTCGTCTGCTCGATCGCCGGCGGCCTCGCCGCGCTCGACCGCGCGCGCGGGCCGCGCCCCGGCTGGGACGCGGGCGGCTGCCGCGCCAGGCTCGCCGAGGCCTTCGCGCCGCGCGACGCCTGGGGGCCCGACCGGGCGCTCGCCGAGCTGCTCGAGGCGCTGCCGGCGGAGGCGGTGACCACCGTCGATTCGGGCGCGCACCGGATCCTGCTCAGCCAGCTTCCCTTCGCGCGCCGGCCGCGCGCGCTCCTCCAGTCCACCGGTCTCTGCACGATGGGCTGCGCGCTGCCGCTCGCCATCGGGCACAAGATCGCCGAGCCCGAGCGCCCGACGGTCGCGGTGATGGGCGACGCCTGCCTCGAGATGGTGATCGGCGAGCTCGCCACGCTGCGCGACACCCGGCTGCCCGTGGCCGTGGTGGTGCTGGTCGACCGCAGCCTCGCGCTCATCGAGCTCAAGCAGCGGCGCATGGGGCTCCAGAACGCCGGCGTCGACTTCGACCGAACCGACTTCGCGGCGCTCGCGCGGATCTATGGCGGCCACGGCGTCACCGTGCGCGGCCCCGGCGAGGCCGGCCCCGCGCTCGCGGCGGCCCTCGCGGCCGACCGCTTCACCCTGATCGAGATCGAGATCCCCCGCCGCGCCTATGACGGGCTGATCTGACCGCGCCGGCGGCGCCCGCGTCACGCTCGCGTGAGCCGCCGTTCCATAGCTTGCGCCATGGCCCGTGCGCCGGGCATACCGCCGCCGAAGCGGAGGGAGCCCACCGATGTTCGAGACCGCACACCGCGTCGCGGCCGGCCTCGCGCTGGCCCTCGCCCTGCCGGCCACGGCCGGCGCCACCACCGATCCCGCCTTCGGCTACTGGCTGGTGGAGAACCGCCGGGCGATCATCGAGATCCACTCCTGCGGGCCGATGGCCTGCGGGCGCATCGTGTGGCTCGCCGAGCCGTTCGACGCCAATGGCGAGCCGAAGACCGACATCAACAACCCCGACCCCGCGATGCGCCACCGCATGCTCTGCGGCCTGCCGCTGATCGAGGGGCTGGAGGCCGAGGGCCCCGGTGCCTGGGAGGACGGCGAGATCTACAACAGCCGCGACGGCGCGAAATACAACGTCCGGGTCAGCCGCCACGCCGACGACCGCCTCGAGGTGCGCGGCTTCCTCGGCATCTCGCTGCTCGGCAAGAGCCAGTACTGGACGCGGGTCGGCGGCGACCGCGGCGGCTGCTCGCGCATCGACCGGCCGGGCCGCGACCGCTGAGACGCCTCAGGGGACGTAGATCGCGCGGAAATCGTTGACGTTGGTGAGGGTCGGCCCGGTGATCACCTGGTCGCCGAGCGCGCCGAAGAAGCCGTGCCCGTCGTTGTCGGCCAGCGCCTCGGCGGGGCGGAGGCCGGCCGCGGCCGCCCGCGCGAGCGTCTGAGGTCCCGCGATCGCGCCCGCCACCTCGGCCGCGCCGTCGACGCCGTCGGTGTCGCCCGCGAGCGCCCAGACCGGCGCGCCGTCGAGCGCGATCGCGAGCGCGAGCAGGAACTCGACATTGCGCCCGCCGCAGCCCTGGCCGCGCAGCGTCACGGTGGTCTCGCCGCCCGAGATCAGCACCGCCGGCCGCGGCGCCGGCTGGCCGTGGCGGAGCACCTGCTGCGCGATGCCGGCCATCACGCGGCCGACCTCGCGCGCCTCGCCCTCGAGGCTGTCGCCGAGGATCACGGGCGTCACGCCCGCCGCCCGCGCCGCCTCGGCCGCCGCCTCGAGCGAGAGCTGCGGCGCGGCGATCATCCGGACCTCGGAGCGGGCCAGGCGCGGGTCGTCGGGCGCCGGGCAGCCCGGCGAGCGGGCGAGATGAGCCGCGACCGAGGCCGGCGGATCGATCCGGTAGCGCGCGAGGATCGCGGCGGCGTCCGCCGGCGTCGAGGTCTCGCCCACGGTGGGCCCGGAGGCGATGACGCCCGGCGCGTCGCCCGGCACGTCGGAGATCACCAGCGCCACCACGCGCGCCGGGTGCGCCGCCGCCGCGAGCCGCCCGCCCTTGATCCGCGAGAGGTGCTTGCGCACCACGTTCATCTCCGAGATCGAGGCGCCGCAGGCGAGCAGCGCGCGGTTGACCGCCTGCTTGTCCGCGAGCGTGACGCCCTCGGCCGGCAGCGTCATCAGCGCCGAGCCCCCGCCCGAGACGAGCGCGATCACGAGATCGTCCGCCCCGAGACCCGCCACCGCCGCGAGAACCCGCTCGGCGCCCGCCACGCCGGCGGCGTCGGGCACCGGGTGGGCGGCCTCGACGATCTCGATCGCGCGGCAGGGCCGGGCATGGCCGTAGCGGGTGAGCACGACCCCGCCGAAATTCCGCTCGAGCGGCGCCGGCCACGCCGCTTCGAGCGCCTCGGCCATCCGCGCCGACGCCTTGCCCGCGCCCACCACCACCGTCCGCCCCGCCGGCGGCGCGGGCAGATGCGGCGCGAGCACGCGCATGGGGTCGGCGGCCGCGACGGCCGCGTCGAAGAGCTGGCGGAGGAAGGCGCTGGGCTCGGTCATGGGCGCGAGCTATGCAACGGCGGGCCGCCGCTGTCCATCGACCGCCCGGTCCGCCGGTCAGCCGGGCGCGACGGCCCGGCACTCCCGCGAGGCGCCGTCGACCGTGATCGTCGCCGCCTCGCCCTGGCCGCGCAGCGAGACCCGCTCGGTCGCGTAGAGAAAGCCCGAGCCGGTCGGCTGCTCTGGCAGGAGAACCGCCACCGGCCCGAGATCGAGAACGGTGGCGATGCGGCTCTCGGGGTTGAACACGACGCGGATCGCGATCTCGCCGCCGCAGTCGTAGGCGACCTCGCGCGGCGCGAGCGGGTCGTCGCCGCCGCAGCCGACGAGGAGGCCCGCCGCCGTGAGCAGTCCGGCCGCGCGCATCAGATGTCGAGGTTCTCGACGGAGAGCGCGTTCTCCTGGATGAACTGCCGCCGCGGCTCGACCACGTCGCCCATCAGCTTGGTGAAGATCTCGTCCGCCTCGGTGATCTCGTCGATGCGCACCTGCAGCAGCGTGCGCGCCTCGGGGTCGAGCGTCGTCTCCCAGAGCTGGTCCGCGTTCATCTCGCCGAGCCCCTTGTAGCGCTGCAGCTTCACGCCCTTCTCGCCCTCGGCCATCACCGCGTCGAGCAGTTCCGAGGGGGCGCGCACCACCACCGAACGGTCCTTCCGGATGAGCTCGGCCGGGCGGTCGTAGACCTCGCGCAGCTCGCTCGACATCTGCCCGAGATTGCGCGCCTCGGCCGAGCGGAGCGCGAAGGCGTCGAGCGTGCGGGTTTCGGCGACGCCCCGCACCATGCGGCCGAACACGAAGCCGCCGTCCTCGCCCAGCCGGCCCTCCCAGCCGCGCTCGGTCTCGGGCGCGAGCCGGTCGAGCCGCGCCGCGATCGCCTCGGCCGTCTCCTGCGCGAGCGCCGGGCGGTCGGCGACGTCGCTGTTGATCGCGCCCTCGATGGCGGCCTGCTCGAGCAGGAAGCGCGGATAGGAGGTCGGGAACAGCGCGAGGATCTGGCGGAGCCGGCGCGCCTGGCTGACGAGCCGCAGCAGGTCGGGCCCGGCGATCTCGACGCCGCTCGAGAGCCGCAGCGCGGCGCCCTCGATCCCCTCCTGGATCAGATAGTCCTCGAGCTCGCGCTGGTCCTTGCAGTAGCGCACCGAGCGGCCGCGCTCGACCTTGTAGAGCGGCGGCTGCGCGATGTAGAGGAACCCGCCCTCGATCAGCTCCGGCATCTGGCGGTAGAAGAAGGTCAGGATCAGCGTGCGGATATGCGCGCCGTCGACGTCCGCGTCGGTCATCAGGATGACCTTGTGATAGCGGAGCTTGGAGATGTCGAACTCCTCGCGTCCGATCCCGGTGCCCATCGCCATCACGAGATTGCCGATCTCCTGCGAGGACAGCATCCGGTCGAAGCGCGCGCGCTCGACATTGAGGATCTTGCCGCGGAGCGGCAGCACCGCCTGGAAATGCCGGTTGCGCCCCTGTGCCGCCGTACCGCCCGCGCTGTTGCCCTCGACGAGGAAGATCTCGGATTTCGACGCGTCCTTCTCGGAGCAGTCGAGCAGCTTGCCGGCGAGGTAGTTGACGTCCATCGCGGTCTTGCGCCGGGGCATCTCGCGGGCCGTGCGCTCCGCCTCGCGCGCCTGCGCCGGCTCGACGATCTTGGCGAGCTCC
>CAZWDE010000121.1:4349-8883 GCA_964632555.1 uncultured Limibaculum sp. | reverse complement strand
TCGCCGGCACCTCGGCCTCGACAGGCGAACGAGGCTGCGACGCCGGGCGCGCCGAGAATGCCAACCGGGCCCTCGCGAGCGATCGAGGCGATGCGGGTCGCCGCGTCGAGCCGCCGGGCGGCCGGGCCGCCCCGCGCGCCGGTCTCAGGATCCGCGCGCCGCGATGCGTGCGGGCGCCCGCGCCTGCTTCGAGAGCTGCACGGCGAGGATGCCCGCGGCGATCACCGCAACGCCCACCGCGTCGAGCGGGCCGATGCGCTCGCCGAGCAGCGCCGCCGCGATCGCGACGCCGAGAAACGGGGTGAGGATGTGGAAGGTCGCCGCCTTCACCGCCCCCACCCGGTTGACCAGCACGAACCAGACGAGCGTCGCCGCGAGCCCCGGCACCAGCGTCGTGTAGGCGAAGGCCGCCGCCAGCGTCCACGATGGGCGGATCTCGGGGGTCTCGAGCGCGAGCGCCGGCACCGCGAGCGCGGCCGAGCCGACGAGCATCTGAAGTCCCACCACCATCAGAAGGTTGCCGCCCGACGAGGCGCCGCGCACCGCGAGCGTCGCGACCGTGAGCGCCGCGACCCCGATCAGGCAGAGCGCGAGGCCGAAGGGGTCGACCGCGCCGCCGCCGATCCGGCTGCCCATGATGAGCCCGACGCCCGAGAGCCCCGCGACGAGCCCGGCCGCGCCGAGCGGGCGCACCCGCTCGCCGAAGGCCGCCCAGCCCGCGAGCGCCACGAGGAGCGGCATCGTCGAGGCGACGATCGCCGCGAGCGAGGCCTCGACCGTCTGCATCGCGACGAAATAGAGCCCGAGATAGAGCGCGTTCTGGCAGAGCCCGAAGACCGCGGTCGCGCGCCACTGGCCGCGCGTCAGCCGCCAGGACTGGCCCATCGCGGCCGCGATCCCCACGGCGAGCGCCCCCGAGATCAGGAAGCGCAGCGACAGCGCCATGAGCGGCGGCGCGTCGGCCACGATGATCCGCGCCGAGGTGAAGGCCGACGACCACATCGTCGCGAAGGCGAGCCCGAGCAGCAGCGCGCGGAGGTCCATCGGCGTCTCCCATCCCGCCCGGCATGGCGGGCAACCGGGCGAGCATAGCGGCCGCGACGCCCCGCTCAACGCCGCGCGCGCCGGCGACAGCCGCGGGCATACCGCCTATACTCCGCGCGCAAGGGAGGGGGATGATGGGGACCTACAGCTTCACCGAGAGGAGCCCGCTCGAGGCGGGCTTTCAGGCGGTCTTCGAGAGCCGCGTCGTGCCGATCCTCGAGGCGGCCGAGACCGAGCGCCGCGAGCTCCGCCGCAAGGCGGGCTGGGGCATGGGGATCACCGGCACGCTCGGCACCGCGGGGCTCGGAACGGGCGTGGCGGCCGACGCGGAGGTCGGCGGCATCCTCGCGGGCGTCGCCGGCGGCGTCGGGGTCTTCGGCGCCCGCGCCTACTACGAGAGCCGCTGGAAGAAGGGCCTCGGCGCGGGGATCGTGCCGATCCTCTGCGACTTCCTCGGCGGGATGCGCCCGAGCCCGATCAAGCGGATCGACGTCGGCGCCTTCGGGCGGCTCGGCGTCGTGCCCTCGCACCACCGCGCCAGCACCGAGGACCCGGTCGAGGGCACCCACAAGGGGCTCGACTGGTGGCTCACCGAGGCCACGCTGGTGCGGCGCAGCCGCGACAGCAAGGGGCGCACGCGAAGCCGCACGGTGTTTCGCGGGCTCCTGTTCCAGATCGCGGTCGACCACCCGGCGCCGCGGATCTATTTCGCGCGCGACCGCGGCTCGATGCTCAACTGGCTGTCGGAGAGCCTTTCGGGCACGCGCCGCGGCCTCGAGCGCGTGGAGTTTCCGGTGCCCGAGTTCGAGCGGGTCTACGAGGTCTATTCCGACGACCCCGAGGCGGCGCGCGCCTATGTGACGCCCGGCCTCGTCGAGGGGCTGATGCTCGTCGCCGAGCACGAGGGGGGCGGCGGCTATGTCGCCTGCGCCTTCGAGGGCGACTGGTTCCGCATCGCGCTGCCGCGGCGGGACAACTTCCTCTCGCTCGGCAGCCTCTTCCGCCCGACCCACGACATCGAGGAGGACCTGCACACCGCGCTCTGGGACCTCGACATGCCGCGGCGGGTGATCGACGCGCTCACGGGACGTTGACGCGGGGTCTGCCGGGACTGCCCCACGGGCCGATTCTCTGGCATCGTCTCGGGGCCCCACGGCGGCGGCGGAGGAGGGGACGATGTCGCTCTTGAGACTGCTCGAGGAGGCGCAGGGCGGGCAGGCGATCGGCCAGCTCGCCGAGCGCTTCGGGATGGAGCGCGGGCAGGCCGACGGGCTCGCCCGGATGCTCGCGCCCGCGATCGGCTCGGCCGCGCGCCGGCGTGCCGAGCGCGGCGGGCTCGAAAGCGTGGTCGGCCAGCTGATGGGCGAGCGCGAGGCCGGGTATTTCGACGATCCGCGCCGCGCGGCCGACGACGAGGGACGCGCCCAGGGCGAGCGGTTCCTCGAACAGCTGCTCGGCTCGCGCGAGGCGAGCCGCGACCTCGCCGCCGAGGCCGGCCGGCGCGCCGGCGTCGCGGAGAGCGCGGCGGCCGAGTTTCTCCCCGCCCTCGCGGCGATGCTTCAGGGCGGGATGCAGCGCCGCATGCCCGACACGACGCTGCAGGGCCTCCTCGGCGCCGGCGCCACCGCGCGCGGCCAGGGCGGCGGCGGGCTGATGGGCCTCGTGATGGGCATGCTCGGCGGCGGCCGGCGCCCGGGTCAGGCCGACGGCGGGCTCTCCCCGCTCCTCGCGGTGCTCGACGCCGACGGCGACGGCTCGGTGCTCGACGACGTCCTCGACCGGCTGATGCGCTGACCGCCCTTCGGGCGGGCCGCTCAGGAGGCGGGGCCGTCCGCGTCGGTCGCGTCGCCCGGCGCCGGCTCGCCGCCCGTGGGGGCGCCGAGATCGACCACCACGCCGGTGTCGATCGGCTCCACCATCCCGAGCGCCTTCTTGTCCTCGCCCGTCCAGGCGGCGACGAGCACGAGTTGCGCCTCGGTCTTGTCCTCGCCGTCGGCCACCGCCGGCTCGGTCGGCTTGAACACGAGCAGGCCGTTCGCGTCGAGGTAGAAGGTGCTGTCGCCGAACGCCTTTTCGAGCTCCGGCACCACCGGATGGTCGGGCGGGAGCGGCGATGCGCCAAGCTCGGCCTTCACGGCCGCGATCTGGTCCGTCGAGAGTTTCATGGGCAGCTTTCTTCGTCGGTGTTCGGACGGGCGCAGCGCGCGCGGCGCCGTCCATCTTCGCGTCCGGGCCCGGGCCCGGGGCGGCGACCGGTCGGCGGCCCCTGCCGCGCGACATGCCCCACCGTGACAGCGCCCGGCGCGCGGGGCAACCCCGCCCCGGGCGCGCCACGCCGCCGCGCGCGGGCCGGGGCTCAGAGCGCGTTGCGCCGGTTGCGCCGCATCTTCCCGCATTTCAGCCGGCAGGTCGGCAGCCGGTCCTCGACCCAGGCGGCCGCGTAGAAGCTCCGGAAGGGCTCGTCGGCCATGATCTCGGACAGCGGTCGCTGCCGCAGGTCGAAGCGCCCGGGCGCGAGGCCATGGCCGGCGAGGAAGCGCGCCTCCTCGCCCGAGCCGGCGACCCAGCAGCAGGCCGAGACCCGGCCATGCGCCGAGATGTAGGGGCTGTTGCGCGCGGCCGACTTGCAGTCGATCCCGTTGACCGCCCGGGGCGAGGGCTCCTCGGCCGCCTCCGCGGCCTCCTCGCGGCTCGCGAGCCGGATCTCGTCGCCGTCGGCGACGAAATCCGCCGCGCGCCGGCGGGGCCGCTCCAGCACCGCGGCGCGCCCGCCGGGCAGCACGTAGTCGAACCGCCCCTCGGGGCCGAAGCGCACGGTGTCGATCAACGTGAAGCCCGCGAAGCCCATCGCCCGCGAGCGCCGGAACGCCTCCTCGATCTGGTGCTCGTTGTGGCGGAAGATGATGTAGTGCCACTCGGCGCGGGCCCCCGCGGCGATGTAGGCCTCGGCGTTCGCCACGATCCGTTCGTAGCGGGTGCCGACGCGGTAGAGCGGGTTGGTGTCCTCCAGCCCGTCGATGTGGAGCTCGAGCCGCGAGCCGGGCACGCGCGCCATCGCGCGGCCGAGCCGCGCCCACCAGTCGGGCTTGCGCAGGGACCCGTTGGTCGCGATCGCCACGCGCACCCCCCGGGCGGTCAGGTGCTCGACGATCTCGAGGAGCTGGCTCGCGGCGAGCGGGTCGCCATAGGCGCCGCCGAAGATCACCTCGGCCGTCCGCGCCGCGAAGGCGTCGTCGAAATGCGTCTCGAAATCGGCGAGGCCGAGCTCGACATTCGACACCACCGAGCGGTCGGTGCGGCAGCCGTTCATGTGGTCGGTGCGCGGGCACATCGGGCAGCCCGCGTTGCACTTGTCGGTCAGCTCCACGTGGAAGCTGTAGGGCCGGGCCGGGTCGAACATGGAGCCTCCGATGGATCGGACGCCCTTCTCTAGCCCGGCCCGGCGGGCAAGGCCAATCACGCGCGCCGGCGCGCCCCCGTGGCGGCGAGG